>DATHGV010000236.1:0-5915 GCA_035490135.1 Candidatus Methylomirabilota bacterium | reverse complement strand
GGCAGTGAATCTTACACCGCTCCACGACCGTGTGATCGTGCGGCGCATTGAAGAAAAAGAAAGTGTGAAGGGTGGCATCATCATCCCGGACTCCGCCAAAGAGAAGCAGCAAGAGGGCGAAGTGATTGCCGTGGGACCAGGTAAACGGGAAAAAGATGGAGTTCATCCGTTGGACGTAAAAGTTGGAGATCGCGTGCTGTTCGGCAAATACGGCGGAACAGAAATCAAGATCGAAGACGAAGACTTGCTCATCCTGCGTGAAGAAGAGATTCTCGCGAAGCTGGGTGGACAGGCTAAAGCGGCAAAGAAGTAACGTTTCTCTAATATTTAGAGAAAAAGTGGCCGGTTTTTCGAAGCGTTCGGATAAACCGGATAGTTCGGGTAGCAGTAGTAACGCAGATATCCAGGCAATTAAAAGAAAATTGAGTCAATCAATCAGGAGGAATTACCAGTATGGCGAAGCAGATAGTAACAGGTGAGGCGTCCCGCCAGGCGATTTTGCGCGGCGTGAACGCTCTTGCCGACGCAGTGAAGATTACGCTCGGCCCTAAGGGCCGCAACGCGGTAATCGAAAAGAAGTTCGGCGCGCCGATCATCACCAAGGACGGCGTAACGGTAGCGAAAGAAATCGAACTACGCGATCCGCTCGAGAATATGGGCGCGCAGATGGTTCGCGAAGTGGCCTCGAAGACCAGCGACGTGGCTGGCGACGGAACCACCACAGCGACAGTACTGGCGCAGGCGATCTTCCGGGAAGGCGTGAAGACCGTGGCGGCAGGATCAAGCCCGACAGCTCTGAAGCGCGGCATTGAACGCGCGGTGGAAGTTGCCGTGGAAGAGATCAAGCGCCTGCACAAAGATGTGAAGGGCGACATGATTGCGCAGGTTGGCACCATTTCCGCCAACAACGACAAGCAAATCGGCGGCATCATTGCCGAAGCCATGAAGAAGGTCGGCAAGGACGGCGTCATCACCGTGGAAGAATCCAAGACCATGGAAACGACGCTGGAAGTGGTCGAAGGTATGCAGTTCGACCGCGGCTACCTGTCTCCTTACTTCATTACCGATCCGGAGCGCATGGAGTGCATTCTGGAAGACTGCCGCATCCTGATCCACGAAAAGAAAATCAGCTCGATGAAGGATTTGCTGCCTTTGCTGGAGCAGACCGCCAAGATGGGCAAGCCCCTCTTGATCATTGCTGAGGATGTGGAAGGCGAAGCGCTGGCGACGTTGGTCGTGAACAAGCTGCGTGGCACGCTGCAATGCGCTGCCGTCAAGGCTCCTGGCTTTGGCGACCGCCGCAAAGCCATGCTTGAGGATATCGCGACGCTCACGGGCGGCAAGGCGATTACCGAGGATCTGGGTCTTAAGCTGGAAAATGTGAAGCTTGAGGATCTGGGCCGCGCCAAGAAAATCACCATCGACAAGGACAACACCACGATCGTGGAAGGCTATGGCAAGTCCGCGGACATCGAGGGACGCGTAAAGCAAATCCGCTCGCAGGTGGAGAACACCACGTCCGACTACGACAAGGAAAAGCTGCAAGAACGGCTTGCCAAGCTGGTCGGCGGCGTAGCGGTCATCAAGGTGGGCGCGGCAACCGAAACCGAGCTGAAGGAAAAGAAGGCTCGCGTTGAGGATGCCATGCACGCGACCCGCGCAGCCGTCGAGGAAGGCATTGTTCCCGGCGGAGGCACGGCGCTGCTGCGCTGCATATCGGCGATCGACAAGCTGAAGCTACAGGATGACGAGGCGGTTGGCGTCGGTATCGTGCGGCGCGCTCTCGAAGAGCCAGCCCGCCAGATCGCGCACAACGCCGGAGCTGAAGGCGCTGTCGTGATCGGCAAGGTCCGCGAGTCGAAGGAAGAGAACTACGGTTTCAACGCGGAAACCGGTGAGTACGGCGACATGGTGAAGATGGGCGTTATTGACCCAGCCAAGGTTACCCGTCTCGCGTTGCAGAACGCGGCTTCGATTGCCGGCCTGATGCTCACGACGGAAGCGCTCGTCGCGGAGATCAAGGAAGACGATAAGAAGTCGGCTGCAGCCGGCGGTGGCCCAGGCGGCCCCGGCGGTATGGGCGGTATGTACTAAGAGAACGGCAACAATTGTTGTGGAAGGGGCGTCCGGGAAACTGGGCGCCCTTTTTTCTTGTGGGCGAATAGCGTGCCGCCGATGGGCGAGGCGGCTTGCCTCGGGTTCGCTGGGTCTGGTAATGTCTGACAGCTTTTGAAGCGTCGAGAACGGCTTCCAGGGGAGCCATTTTATGACAGGGGTATTGCAGCGGCTATTGCCGCGTGAGGAGGGGTTTTATCACCTCTTCGTAAAGCAGGCGGATAACATTTTTGTGGGAGCCAAAGCGCTCCTGGAGATGCTTTCGCACTACACGGGAGTGCCGGAGCAGGTGCAAAGCATCAAGGCCATCGAGCACCATGGCGACGACATCACGCACAGTATCCTGACCAAGCTGAACCAGACGTTCATCACGCCGTTTGACCGCGAAGATATTCACGAGCTGTGCAGCCAACTGGATGACGTCATCGATTTGATCGACGCGGCGGCGAGCCGCTTTGTGCTGTATCGCGTGGATGTGGTGCGGCCGGGAACGATCGAGCTGGTTAAGGTGTTGGTGTCCGCCACTGCGGAGGTGGCGGCGGCGGTGCGGGACCTGGAATCGCCGGAAAAGGCGCTGAAACACTGCATCGATATCAATCGCTATGAGAATGAAAGCGACCGGCTGTGCCGCACGTTAATCGCGCAATTGTTTGATGAGGAACGGGACCCGGTGCAGATCATCAAGTGGAAAGAAATCTTCGAAGTCATCGAGACCGCCGTCGATAAGTGTGAAGACGTCGCCAACGTAATCGAAGGCGTAATCCTCAAAAGCGCGTAACCCACCGATGGAATTTTTAACGATGTGCGTTGCTAACGTGAATGTGTGTAGTGACGGCGCGGGCTACGGCCGTGCGTATTCGCCAGATCATGTGACAAAGAGTTGCAGCTGTGGATAGCTTTAACCTGCTGCTGACGGTCGTCGGACTCACCTTAATTTTTGAATTTTCCAATGGCTGGCATGACGCCGCGAATTCCATCGCGACGGTGGTTTCGACGCGTGTGCTGACGCCCTTTCGAGCGGTCGCGTGGGCGGCTTTCTGGAATTTTGTGGCGGCCTTTGTGTTTGGCACGGCGGTGGCGAAAACGATCGGAAAAGGCATGGTCCACATTGAGATGGTGGACGAGAAGGTGCTTTTAGCTGGGCTTCTTGGCGCGATCACCTGGAACTTAATCACGCTGGTACTGGGATTGCCGACCAGTTCGTCGCACGCGCTGATGGGCGGCTACGGCGGCGCGGCGGTGGCCAAGTCTGGGTTTAGTGCGTTGATTTTGAGTGGTTGGACGATGCCGGTGTTGTTTATTTTTTTGGCTCCGGTGATTGGGCTAGTTGTGGGCGCGGCGGTAACGATTGTGACTAGCTGGATTGTGCGAAAGCAGCGGCCGCGGCGCGTGGATAAATGGTTCAGGCGATTGCAGTTGCTTTCCGCGGCGGGCTACAGCCTGGGGCACGGAACGAATGACGCGCAGAAAGGCATGGGGATTATTACTACTGCACTGGTGGCCGGAGGCGCGCTGAGCACGTACGCCGTTCCCTACTGGGTTATTCTTTGCTGCCACCTGGCCATGGCCGGCGGTACCATGGCGGGGGGTTGGCGCATCATTAAGACCATGGGGCAGCGGATTACCAAGCTGACGCCGTTCGGGGGATTTGCGGCGGAATCGGCGGGGGCCCTGACGCTGATCGGGACGGCGCATTTTGGTATTCCGGTGAGCACCACGCATACGATCACGGGCGCCATTGTGGGAGTAGGCGCGACGCGAAGGCTTTCGGCGGTGCGGTGGGGCGTGACGAGGCGGATTGTTATCGCGTGGGTTCTGACCATCCCTGGCGCGGCAGTGGTGGGGGCGGCGGTATTTCACGGGATGCAGCTTTGGTTGAAGTGAAGTTTAAGGTCATAAAATCGGGATAGATTGTGTATCGCTGTAACGTTTGTTGTAACGGGATTTGAGCATGGCTGAAAATAGATCACATTTTGCGACGGTGGAGGAAGCGGTCGAAGAGATTCGCCAGGGGCGGATGATTGTCCTGGTGGACGATGAAGACCGCGAGAACGAAGGCGACTTGACCATGGCGGCAGAGAAAATTTCTCCGGAAGCCATCAACTTCATGTCCAAGTATGGGCGTGGATTGATCTGCCTGACACTGACGGAGCAGCGCTGCGACGAATTGCACCTGCCGCTGATGTCGCCGATCAATACCTCGGTGCATGGCACGGCGTTCACCGAAGCCGTTGACGCGCGGGTGGGAGTGACTACCGGGATCAGCGCATCGGACCGGGCCATTACGATACTGACGGCGATTGATCCGAAAACGAAGCCGCAGGATCTGGCACGGCCGGGGCACATGTTTCCGCTGCGCGCCCGAAATGGCGGGGTGCTGGTGCGCGCGGGGCAAACAGAAGCGTCCGTGGATCTTTCGCGCATCGCGGGGTTGAATCCGTCGGGCGTGATCTGCGAAATCATGAATGAAGACGGCACCATGGCGCGGGTGCCGCAGCTGCTGGAGTTTTGCAAACAACACGACATCAAGATGCTGACGGTGGCGGACTTGATTCGCTATCGCATGCAGCACGAACGGTACGTGCGGCGCGTTGCCGAGGCGGTGCTGCCGACGCGATATGGCAATTTCAGAATGATCGCGTATGCCAGTGACGTGGACCACGACCAGCACATCGCGCTGGTGCGGGGCGATCTGGAGGGCACAGACCCGGCGCTGGTGCGGGTGCATTCGCATTGTTTGACGGGAGATGTTTTTGGCTCCACGGCGTGCGATTGCTCGGAACTGGTGGCTGGCTCGCTGGCGGCGATTGCCAAAGAAGATCGGGGAGTGTTTCTTTATTTGCATCACACCGGGCGCGGATTTTCCGTGGAGACTGGCGCGGAGCCGGGGGCACTACCGCAGATTCATTTTCATTCGCGTGGACAACTTGATCGCGAGCCGGCGCGGATGCGTATGGTGCAACATGAGAGTGGGATCGGGGCGCAGATTTTGATCGACCTGGGATTGAAAGATATACGGGTGCTGACCAATCATCCGAAGAAGGTTGTCGCGCTGGAAGGCTACGGGATACGGATCGCGGACCAGGTGCCGTTGCGACTGGAAACCGCTAATGGCGAGCGGCGAACTACGCACCAAAGATTTTAAAGCCTTACAACTCAAGAAAACATCGTAGGGCTCTTCTGTTTCTGGAGCAGCCTGCTCGGTCGATGGCTGCGGCGGTGGTGTTTTCGGTGGCGCGGCGGATTTTGAAGGTGCAGATTTTGTTGGGGTGTGGGGTTTTGTTTTCGCGCTGGCGGATTGAGGGGTGTTTTGGGCTGGGACTGCGGACTTGCCCACGGTTAGATATTTCCTCATTTTTTCCAGCCGTTTGGGGCCTAGACCTCTGATGGCCATCAGGTCGTTGACGCTTTTGAATTGGGTTGAGTCCGCGGTGTCGATGTTGATGGGTTGAGTGGGTGGCTTTTTGCTGGCGGAGGACAGGACTGCGAAAAGCAAACAAAGACTCAGGTGAAGAGCGAGTGTACGAGTCCACATGCTTTAGATACTAATTGATTATCGTAATTCATGCAATAACACAGAGAATGGTCTTCGCGATGAACCTTAGAGGGATTTGAGCATCGCTTGCGCTTCGGATCTGAGCCATGGGTAATTTACAAGGTACGCGGATCGCATTAGCGACGATTCCACGTTACAAGACCCACCCTCCAAAAACGCCGAGGGTGGGGCACCCTGCGCGCTTTTGTTGATTATGTTAGGAGGGAGCCTTGGGCGTCGTAGATTTCCAGGTCGCCGAAGAGGC
>DATHGV010000235.1:0-18758 GCA_035490135.1 Candidatus Methylomirabilota bacterium | reverse complement strand
CTGGAGACGGCCATTCAATGGGGCCGTTACGCCGAGATTTTTGATTACGATGCCGCGACCGGCAAACTCACGCTGACCGAGGTCTAACCTTCTAGTGACCTCGACGACTCCGGTCTCCCAGCGTTCCGGTTCCTTGCCTCTAGCTACCGCTCGTCCCGTTGGGTCGCGCCGGCCGTGGTCCTTCCTGATTGATATTGCGGTGATGTTGTTCTTGTTCGCCGCAATGTTCGGGATGTACGCCATTGGCCGCTCGTGGCTTGGGCCGGTAGCGCCCGGCGCGCACATTTCGCAAAACCCTCGCGCGTTGCCGCTGTACGCTTTGTATTCGTTGGTACGCGTTGGCGTCGCTTACGGTCTTAGCCTGATTTTCGCGCTCGGGTACGGTTACCTTGCCGCGAATTCGCGCCGCGCAGAAATGATCCTCATACCCCTACTCGACATTTTGCAGTCGATTCCGGTGCTCAGTTTTTTGCCTGGCGTCATGCTGGCGATGGTTGCCTTATTTCCACACCGGCAAATCGGAGCGGAACTTGGTTCTGTTCTGCTGATTTTCACTGGCCAAGTGTGGAATATTGCTTTCAGTTTTTACTCTTCGCTCAAAACCGAGCCGCGTGAACTGAAAGAAGCAGCCCGCATTTACCGCTTCGGTAACTGGCAACGCTTTGCCCAACTCGATCTGCCATTCGCCACGATCGGTCTCGTTTGGAATTCCATGATGTCCGTCGCCGGAGGCTGGTTCTTTTTGATGGCCTGCGAAATGTTTGTGCTTGGGGATCGCGACTTTCGCTTGCCCGGCTTGGGCTCTTTCTTGCAAACTGCCGCAGGGAATGGCGACACTCGCGCCGTCCTTTACGGCTTGGCCGCCATGGTCGGTGTCATTGTCCTTCTGGATCAACTGATCTGGCGCCCCATCATCATCTGGGCCGACAAATTCAAATTCGAACAAGTGCAGGACGCAAAAACGAAGACGTCGACCCTCCTTCAACTGGTCGGCCGTGCCGCATTCGTCATTCGAGCCTATCGCTTCCTCGCGCGACCCCTCATCAATTGGCTCACCTTGTCATTCGCGGGCGGTGCGCGGAAAGCCAGCGCCATTGTCTCTGATCATAAGCGCGGTCGTGGGGTTCAGTGGCTGTTGGGAATCTTGGGCGTAGCTGTAATTTTGGCTTCGGGATTTGCCATTTTTCGCGGGATTGGCGAACTCTCCAGTCTTCATCGACAGGACTACTTCGCGCTTTTGCGCAGCGCGTCGTTTACGTTTTTGCGCGTGAACGCGGCTTTGCTTCTTGGCGCACTCTGGACCGTTCCCGTCGGCGTCGCCATCGGATCCAGTCCGCGGCTTTCGAAAATTGCGCAGCCTATGGTTCAACTCGCTGCTTCCATTCCGGCCACTGCGCTTTTTCCCGTTCTCTTACTTTTTTTGATCCGCTTGCGCGGCGGCTTGGAAATAGCTGCCATGCTGCTGATGCTCCTGGGAACCCAGTGGTACATCCTGTTCAATGTCATCGCCGGTGCCATGGCTGTGCCCACGGACCTGAAAGAGGTCGCGCGTATTTTCTGTTTCACGACCTGGGATCGCTGGCGCTATCTGATCTTACCGGCGATTTTTCCTTATCTCATCACCGGCATGATCACCGCCTCCGGCGGGGCGTGGAACGCCAGCATCATCGCCGAGTACTTCCATTTTCAAGGCCGCATTGTTTCTGCCCCCGGCCTCGGCAGCACTATCAGCGGCGCCAGCGATTCGGGCCGCTTCGATGTGCTGTTGGCCTCCACGCTGATCATGGCCACCATCGTCGTGCTCATGAATCGTCTCGTGTGGCGCCGTCTGTATCGCCTGGCGTCCACCCGCTTTAAGCTTGAAACCTAACTCTTCCCGCCTGGGTAGTCATTTTCACGGTTTTGCCGACCCTTTAGTCGCCAGTGTTGCAAGCCAAGCAAACCTCCGATTTGTACTCATACTTTCCTAATGTATCGTTCAGGACTTTCTCACGCCGCGATTTCTATAGTGGAGTTCCGACTGACCTGTCGCTGCGGCAGATGCCGATCGGCGGCGGAAAAGTAGTGCGCAACGAAAGAGGAACTTCGATGATGACGGGACCAAAGGGTTGTGAAGAAGATTTATCTTCCCAATGTAGTGTGTGCGGCCGAATTGAAGAGTTGGTTGAACTTCCTGGCAGATCCGAACGCTACTGCCTGGGGTGCAGCGCGGATATCGCGACTGCAAGTCTCCTGTCGACTGAAATAGATGCTGCGACGCTAGCGGGGCAGAACGCTTCCTTCCTCATTTCTGAATATGAGCAGCTTGGCGCTCGCCTTCTCGAGCGCTCGCAATCTGCAGAGTTCGGCAATTTCTAGACTTCATCTTCCAGCTTCACGCGCCGAAATGTCCACCGACGGGGTCCTATCTTGGACCATCTACAACAAAGCGCGTCAACCTTGACCGCATCGAACGGCTGGGATAGGGTGGAAGCAGTGTGTTCCCGAGTTACTGCGCAGTTATCCTAGCCCGGAGGAACCATCGGCCACTCGTTGCCTGTAGCTGGAAAACCTGCCAATTGGATGAGACGTACCGTACACATATCCGGACAAATTGAACCGTTTTTTGGAACGCTCGATGACAACGTGCGTTTGCTCGAGGACGTGCTGCACGTGCGTACCCACCTGCACGACACACGTTTGACCATTGAAGGCGACCAGGACAACGTCGATCAGGCCGTCAAGATCGTCGAAGAGTACAACCACCTGACCCGCCACGGTCGAACCTTAACCAGCGCGGAAGTGAAGTCGCTGATGCGCGTGGCCACTGAGGTACCGCACGAATCGCCGCGCACCATGTTTGAGCCAACCCGCGTGCGCTCGTTTGGAAAAAAGCAAGTCACTCCCAAAAATGCCAGCCAGCGTCGCTACATGGAAGAAATTGAAAAGCACGACATGATGTTTGGCATCGGTCCAGGTGGCACCGGCAAAACCTACATCGCCGTGGCCATGGCGGTAAGCGCGCTACTCACCAAGCAAGTTAACCGCATCATTCTCGCCCGCCCCGCAGTCGAAGCCGGCGAACGGTTGGGGTTCTTGCCCGGCACGCTGCAACAAAAAATCGACCCCTACATGCGCCCGCTGTACGACGCGTTGTACGACATGCTGGACGCCGACAAGCTCGAAAGATTTCTGGAGAAGGGTATTATCGAGGTTGCCCCGTTGGCATTTATGCGCGGACGTACGCTGAATGATTCGTTCGTGATTCTCGACGAAGCGCAAAACACTACCAGCGAGCAGATGAAGATGTTTTTGACCCGCCTGGGCTTTAATTCCAAGGCCGTCATCACTGGCGATATCACGCAAATCGACCTGCCTACTGGCAAGAAGTCCGGCCTCGTGGAGGCCCTGGAAGTCTGCGGCAAAATCGATGGCATCGGCACTATTCAATTTGGAGAGAAGGACGTGGTCCGCCACAATCTCGTGCAGCAAATCATCCGCGCCTACGAAGAGTGGGACGTCACGCATCCCGCTCATCCCCACAGAAATTCGGGGGTCAACGCGGCAAATGGCCGGGGCGACCGTCGCGTTCCAGAAGTCGCCAAAGAGTTGGTCTCCGAGCAATTTCGTGAAACTGGCCAGGCCGCCGACGAACCTACCGGCCAAGACGTAAAGTAAGGGATGATTTTGAATCGCCAGCGTGCGGTACGTTTGTCGACACGAGCTTTGGAGTCATTTTTGCTTCGTGTGCGTCGCGAATTGGATCTTAAGCAAGCCCAGGTTACCGTCTGCCTGGTAAGCGACGCGGAGATCGCGGGGATGAATGAGTCCTTTCGTAAGAAGCGCGGCCCTACCGACGTCTTATCTTTTCCCGCGGTGAAGCTCCGACAGCCCAGCCGGTCGAAGCGAAGTCCCGTTTCTTTGGCCTCCAGTTCTCGGGACAGCGATACATCTCTCGGTGACATTGCCATCGCCCCCGCCGTAGCCAAGCGAAATGCCAAACATTTTGGCCGCACTCTTCCGGCGGAGCTAAAAATTCTAATCCTGCATGGTGTTTTGCACCTCTTGGGCTTCGACCACGAAGCTGACCGCGGCGAAATGGATCGCACCGAAAAGAAACTGCGGAGACGGTTAGGGCTGGCGTGACCTTCAGCTGGCTATACATATTGGCCATTGCCGTTTTAGCGTTTGGCCTGCCCATTTTTTCCTACCTTACGCTGATTTACCGCGAACTCGGACGCATGACCACCGGGCGCATCCACGAGCACCTCGAGATTTTCGAGGCCGAAATCGAACCCAAGCTGCACATCAATCGCCGCAGCGGCGGCCGCACCTTCCGTATCCTGGGCCATTTCTGGCTGGCGTTCCTGGTTCTCGAAACTACGCGCGGCGTTGTGCATTTCGTTCCGGAAGCCTGGGAATCGGTTGTGCAGTTCATCGTTTTCCTGAGCTTAGAAGTCGTCATCGCCATGCATTTCATTCCCGACATGTTGTTGTACCGCACTTCCGGAAGATGGTTGCTGCGCTTATTGCCGGCCATTCGCGCGTGCATGTGGCTGGTTTGGCCCGTACGCGTTTTCCTCGAGGGCGCGGAATCACTCGCGCGCATTTCAGAAAAGGAAAATGAGAAATCCGAGGAGCAGCGCACCGAAGAGGGCATCGAAGCGCTTGTCGAAGCCGCCGAAGAAGAGGGCATTATCGAGCCGGAGCAAGCCGACCTGATCGAGCAGGTGGTCGAATTCAGCGATAAACGCGTGCGCGAAGTAATGACTCCGCGGCCGGATATTATTGCCATCGCCGCCGAGGCCACCCTCGAAGAATTACACGCCAAGTTCGTGGAGCATAAATTTTCCAAGATGCCCGTTTACGAAAAAACTCTGGACGATATTTTCGGCGTAGTGAACGCGCAGGATTTGTTGCACATTGCCGACCAGGATTTGCCCAAACGCAAAGTTCGCGAATTAGCAAGGCCGGTTCTATTCATACCCGAAACGAAAGCCGGCTCCGATCTTTTGCGCGAGATGCGCCAAAAGGGTCAGCCGCTTGCCGTGGTAATCGATGAGCACGGCTCAGTCGCGGGCATCGCCACCGTGGAAGACCTGGTCGAAGAAATCGTCGGGGAGAGCGGTTACGATGCCAAGCAGCCATTGGCCGACGTAGTGCGTGAAACGGATGGCGGCCTGGTCATGCGCGGCAGTATGTCCATCGACGACGTCGAGGAATTGCTCGGCGTAAAGTTTGGCGAGAAGTCCGATGCGGCCGTTACCACCATCGCCGGACTACTAAGCCACGTTTCGGGTAAAGTTCCGGAGCCGGGCGACAAGATCGATCTCGAGGGTCACAAATTCGAAGTGCTGGAAGCCAATCAGCGAAAGGTTTTGCGCGTGCGTATACGCAAGCAGATTGCTGCGCAAGTCAGTCACGTTCGAGTTCCGAAACGCTGAAATCGGCGCGCCGGTCATTTAAGTAATTGTTCCAGCACGCAGAAAATCTCAATGCCCGACAAAAAACATCTAGGCCAAAAAGCTCCAGATCAAGAAATTCCAGATAAGCCAACTGAAGCCACACCACTTCGCGCCGGCTTCAAGTCTGGATTCGTAGCCATCGTAGGCCGCCCCAACGCCGGGAAGTCCACGCTCGTGAATCGCCTGGTCGGGCAAAAAATCGCCATCGTAACTTCCAAGCCGCAGACCACCCGAAACCGCATTCAGGGAATTGTCACCAAGCCCGAAGGACAAATCATTTTTATCGATACGCCCGGCTTGCACGATGCCGATTCCGCGCTGGGCCGCCAGATGATGCATGAAGTAGCTGCTGCACTCGAAGGCATCGACGTGCTGTTATTGATGGTGGACGCCAGCCGCGCTTATCCCCACGCCGACGCGCTACTGCTGCAAAAAGCCGAACGCTTCCGCGGAAAGACCATCCTCGCCTTGAATAAAGTCGATCGTCTTCCTAAACCCAAACTTCTGCCCCTGATTGATGCCTTTCAAAAAGCCTTTGATTTCGCCGCCATCGTGCCGATTTCCGCGCTCACCGGCGCGGGTTGCGATCAATTGTTGGAAGCGATCCTCCGCGAACTCCCGTCCGGAGTACCTTATTTTCCAGACGATCAAATCACCGATCAACCGGAGCGCTTTTTAGCCGCCGAAATCATCCGCGAAAAAGCCATCCAGGTCATGTACCACGAAGTTCCCTACGCCCTCGCCGTAATCGTCGATAAATTTGAAGAGCTGCCCAAACTTTTGCGCATTGAAGTGACCATGAACGTCGAGCGCGACTCGCAGAAAAAGATTTTAATTGGCCACAAGGGCGAGATGCTCAAAAAAATTGGCACCGAAGCCCGCAAAGAACTGGAAAAACTTTTCGACATCAAAATTTACCTGGCACTGTTCGTGAAAGTCGTCCCCGACTGGCGCGAGAACCCCCAGAAAGTCCGCGAACTCGATTGGCATTTCCAGCTCGAAGGTCTCAGCGAAGATATCGCGCGTAAATCTCCTAGGGATGAAGACCCATCCGCCGAATAGCATCAGCTGGACGCTCTTGTGAAAAATACGAACAGCGCCGCGCTTGGATTTAGAGCCCATTCCGGATGGGCCGCCGCGGTGGCCCTTGGCGGATCGCCGCGTTCCCCGGAAGTCATCGACCGCCGCCGCATCTCGCTCATCGAGCCCGGCTCGCCCGGCGGCGTCCAGCCCTATCATGTCGCCCGCACCATGAATCTGCCGAAGGCTGAAGAATTTATCAAGGATGTGATCGTCGCCATCGATCGCCGCGCATTGGTCGCCGTGCGCGACTTCGCGGAGGCCATCGGCAACAATCAGCAAGTAACCTGCTGCGGAATTGTTCTTGCCTCGGGCCGCGCGCTGCCTTCCCTGGAAGCCACGCTGCGCTCGCACGCCATGGTGCACACCGCCGAAGGCGAATTGTACCGGGCCGCGATCGGCAAGGCCGCCAAAAACTTAAATTTGCGGTGCATTCGTGTTCCCGAACGTGATCTTTACAAATTGGCCGCCAAGCAACTCCGCATTCCTGAGCCAAAATTGAAACTCCGCATAACCGAAATGGGCCGACCCTTGGGCAGCCCGTGGAGCGCTGACGAAAAATGCGCTACGTTGATAGCGTGGTTGGCCCTGGCCGGTTTTGAAACGATGTAGTGCTGAGCAGGCATCCCAGTCTTGCCCGGGGGAATAATGCTGCATGGACTTCGCTGGACTTCGATCGCCGCTTATTTGTATTTCGCCACTTTGACTTTAGGTGTCCCTTTTCTGCAGAGGAATTCGCAATCCGTTTCGGATTCGCAATTTCAAAGCACGGGCACTCTCACTCCTTTAACGCAGCAAAATTCTAGTCCTGATCCGCTCGCCGGTAACGCTGCTGCTCAACGAACTGTGACCGCCACAAAAAGATGGCTGGCCGGCACGATGTCCACCCCTGGAATGAGCGCGCAACTCCGCGAAATCTCCAGAGGCCAGGTTAACGGCAAACTGGAAGTCCAGTATCACATCTTCGTGACCGGCGCCCCCAAGGATCAAAATTACACGCTGGTGGACTGGCCTCCCAACCACCCAGATCCCGCTCCCTCCATCGCCGGCCTCAGCATTCTGGATGATGGCCTCGTCGTTTGTGCCGGCAGGGCTACCGATCAGTGTAGTCACCCCAACAAACCTGAAAAAAAAGACGCTCCTCTAAAGTTGGTCTTCTACCCGCTGGATGGCGAGATCTATCGCCTGGCTTTAGTATCCCAGGATCAAAATGCGAAAATATTTTTCGCAGTCATCCCCGCCCCGATTCAAGCCACAGACAACGGTTGCACGCTTGAAGTGGTAAGTCTCCGCTTGAAAAATGAACTCGTCCTGATTCGCGGAAAAGGATTTCAACCCAATGAATCGGTTGGATTTGAATCAACATCTTACGAACAAACTCATACGCTTACCGAGCAAGTGGATACCAATGGCGAGTATCAACTTCCTATGCAGCCATTCCTAGCAGGGAAGTCCGGAGGCACGACGGAAATCAAACTCAGCGGTGCAAAATGCGCTCCGGTTCTAAAGTTTCAATGGGGAAATTAAAGCTGATTGACTTCGAGAGCTTAACTGTAAAGAAAGATCGCAAACGAACCAACACAGTCTTCACTCAACAAATTCAAGACCACAATACCGGGGAGCTTTCATGGACACTTCAGATTGGGCCAAGAATCTGGTGGAACGAAAAAAGAAGGAGCTGGTCAAGGACGATAAGCTGGATGCGCAGCTGGAAACAAAGTGGATAGAAGTATGCCAAGCAGCGCAGAAAGCCGTTGCAGAAGTCAACAAACAGATGGGCCAGGAATACATTCGGTTTTCGCAGGGTGCGAATGCCGACAAATTTTCATTAAAAGTGGCAGAGGCAGATAACGTCGTTCGCCTGGATCGGGCCACTCGTTCTATTCGAGGTAGCCGCGATAAGACGTATCGCTTAACGGTCGTTGGCGACACTCCGGTCTGGAAATATGATCCCGTCGATTACACCTCTGAACAAATAGCCCGGGACGAAGTGCAGCAGGCATTCGAAGGTTAAGGGTACTTAACGCCTAGATCAACATTACCTTTGCTTTACGAGGGCGACGGACGAGAATCGTGATCGGTCACTTCGGTGAGGATCATGAAAAGGTTGCTGCACGGCTTCTGAGTCTGGTCGCGCTGTCGCTACTCGTTTTTAGTTTGCGGGGATCGGTGCAAACGCTATCAGCACAGAAGAAATCGTCATCTGCGCAAGCCCCGCAAAAGTCGACTGCCCCACCTTCGCAGGCCGTGGCGCCGACAACTGACGAGATTCCGCCAGTTGCAAGACAACTTCTGGAAGTCACTCGCAAATGGTTGAACGGTGAAATGTCCACGCCGGGAATAATCGCGGAAATTCGTGAAGTCTCAAGAGTGAACTCCGATGGACGCCTTGAGGTGAAATATCACGTGTTCATCACGGGCGCTCCAAAGGGCCAAAACTATACGATGGTCAGTTGGCCCATCAACGCTCGAGGGCCTTCGGCCTTAATGGAAGGCCTCTCCTTGTTGCAGGACGGACTTATTTCTTGTGCGGGAAAAAGGCCTGAGCAATGTGGCGACCCGAACAAAATAGACGACCCCGTAGAATTGACGTTTAATCCGGCCACCGGCGAAGTATTCAGAATGGCGCTCATTTCGCAGGATCAGAAAACCAAACCGTTTTTTGCCATCGTCCCCGATCCCGTTACAAAGAGCCATAACGGTTGCGTGATCTAAGCTATTCGGTTGTTACCGAAGCATGAATTGGTGCTCCTTCGGGGGAAAGGATTTCAACCAAATGAAGATCTGGAATTTAAAGGCAAGTCCTACGATGAAGAGCACGTTGGGCATCCTAAAGCTGATGCTCGAGGGGAGTATGTCACCGGTTTGTTGCCGTTCGTCAAAGATAAGAAGAGCGGAACTATGGAAGTAAAACTCGAGGGTTCCAAGTGTGCTCCGGCGTGACATTTCAGTGGGGCGGTTAAGGTAGTTGACGCGCTTAATCAAGGCTTTTTCTAATCAGGGGCGGCGATGCCCAGGCTTTTCATTTTGCGGTACAGGTGGCTGCGTTCAAGACCGAGTGCGCCTGCAGTTTGCGTCATATTCCAGCGATTTTCCTGCAATTTGCGAAGAATAAACTCCCGCTCGTACGCGCTGCGCGCTTCATACAGTGTTGAATAGGGCTGCTGCGGGCTTTCCGCCACACCGCGAAATAATTCCGGTGGCAAGTGATGAGGCTCGATGCGCGGCTGTGGGCAAACAATCACCAACCGCTCCACCAGGTTACGCAACTCGCGCACGTTCCCGGGCCACGGATACCGCACCAGAATATCCATCGCCGGATCGCTGAGCTCCCGGCCCTTTTTTCCATACGCCCCATTGAATTCATTCAAAAAATATCGCGCCAGCGTAGGTATATCCTGCAAGCGGTCGCGCAGTGGCGGAACGAAAAAGGGAATCACGTTCAGCCGATAGAAGAGGTCCTGGCGGAAACGTGCGTGCGCGATTTCCTGCTCAAGATTTTTATTGGTCGCGGCGATAACCCGCACGTCCACAGTAATCGTCTGATTCGAGCCCACTGGCTCAAAGCGTTGCTCCTCCAGCACGCGCAACACTTTCGATTGCGTGCGCAAGCTCATGTCCCCAATTTCATCCAGAAACAGCGTCCCGCCGTCCGCTTTCTCAAATTTTCCAATTTTATTTTCTGTGGCTCCCGTGAAGCTCCCTTTCAGGTGACCGAAAAGTTCAGACTCAATCAGTTCGTCCGGGATCGCCGCGCAATTCACTTCCACAAAGGGGCCCTTGGTTCGCAGGCTTGCGGCATGCAAGGCATGCGCGACCAATTCCTTGCCGGTTCCACTCTCGCCAAAAATCAAAACTCGGCCATTCGTGGGAGCAGTCACAGCGATCTGCTGCCGCAACGCTTTCATGGGGATACTGTCCCCGATCACCTGATAGCGGTGCCCCAACTGATTGCGAAGAGTTTGATTTTCTTCTTCCAGGCGCCGCTGCTGCACCGCGTTGCGTACCCGCAAAACAATTTTTTCCAGCGAAAGCGGCTTTTCAATGAAGTCGAATGCACCGAGCTTGGTGGCGCGCACCGCCGTTTCGATGGTGCCGTGCCCCGAAATCATGATGACCGCCGGAGGATGCGCGGCAGCCTGAATACGGCTCAAAGCTTCGAGACCATCCATGCCGGGCAGCCACACATCCAGAAGAATTAATTCGAGTTCGCCCCCGGCCACTCGCTCCAAAGCTTCTTCTCCAGAGCCCACGGCATCCACAAGATAGCCTTCGTCGCGCAAAATGGAAGCCAGAGACTCGCGAATCCCAGGTTCGTCATCCACGATCAACAGGTGCGGCTTGGGAATCATCGCGAAGATTCCGGCCCGGGTACATGCGGGTCGCCAACCGCCACCGGAACTGCCTCCGTTACCGGCAACTCGATCAGAAAACGCGAACCGACCGGATGATTGTCTTCCGCATGAATCGTGCCGCCGTGCTCGGCAATAATGCGCGCGGCAATGGCTAGACCCAGGCCCGTGCCGCGGTCTTTGGTGGAAAATTGCGGCAGGAAAAGCTTGTCTTTATCTTCGGGCGAAATACCGTGCCCCGTGTCGGCAACAGAAATTTCGACCGATTCAGCCTCTACGCGATTCCGAGTCGAAACGACAATTTCTCGGAGGCTGGAATGCTCCAGAGATTCCGCGGCGTTGTCGATCAAATTGATCAACACGCTTCGCAACAATCCCGCGTCAGCACGTACTGGCGGAAGGTTCTCCGCCAGCATGGTTTTGATGGTCACGCCATCCAGTCGATTGGAGAACACCTCTATTGCTTCCTGGACGATCGTATTGGCGTCCGTGGGCACCAGCTTGGCGGTAGGGAAACGCACGAACTGAGAAAACTCATTGACTAGCCCCGCCAGCGTGGACACCTCGCGCTCAATCAACCGCGAACACTCCTGAACGAGGGTAGTTAGCTCGGCGTCGACTGGCTTCGAGCCCGAAGTAGTCCGGCGATCAAGGAAGCGCAGCAACCGTTGCGCGGAAAGCTGAATAGGCGTCAGCGGGTTTTTTATTTCGTGCGCGATGCGCCGTGCCACTTCTTGCCAGGCTGCGGATTTTTGCGACCGCAACATTTCCGTCAGGTCGTCCAGCACCAGCACGTAGCCGGTATTGCCCCGCCGCGGTCCCAACGGGCTCACCGTCACGGCCAGATGTAAAACCCGGCCGCCCGCCACCGTTTCAATTTCTCGCGACACTACTCCCATGCGCAACGAACGCCGCATCAGGTATTGCACCGCGCGCGAAGCTTCCGCCCCCAGCAAATCATCGAGTGTTTGTTTGTCGCGCGAATTTGTCCCCAACATTCCATTCACCGCGGTATTGCAGCGCAGAATCGCGCCGCTCGCATCCAGCGAAACAACCCCTGTTGGGATATTCTCCAGCACCGTTTCCATCAGTTGCCGCCGTCGTTCCAGTTCTTGCACCGCTTGCTGCAGATTGCGCGTGAACTGATCGATTTGTGAGCGACTGTCGCGCAACTGCTTGGTCATGTAATTGAACGAACGCGCCAGCACGCCCAGCTCGTCCTGTACCTGATCGGGAACTTGATAATCAAAATTCCCCGAAGAGATTTCGCGCGTGCCCTCAGCCAGAGCTTGAATAGGCACGGTGACTTGCTTGGAAAGAAACAACGCCACCCACATCACCGAGAAGAACACCAGCACGGTGAAGAACAACAGGATCAGCAGCATCTGGCGTTTCAGTGCGCGAAGACTCTGCTTTTCAGCGTAGTACTGCGCGGTCTGCGCTTGAATCTGATTAAGGCGATCAAAAAACGTGGGGTTCGAGCGGTATCCGGTTAAAAGAAATCCTGAATCCCCATGGGAGTCTTTTATAGGGACGCGCGCTGCCGAATAAGTTGAATTGCCAGCCTCCCAGATTTCAATTCCACTCTGAAGCACGCGCAACTGCTTACCCAAAACCCCGGGCACGACGCAAGTCTTCGCGTCGCGGACCTCCGGAAGATTGTCACAAATTACTCCTCCGCTGACGGGGTTGCCATTTTTGTCGAGAATCCACACCGCGTCGGCGCCTTCCGTGAAAGCGCGTCCGAGAAATTCGTCGAGTGGCTTGTTCGACAGCGGCTCAATCTGGTGCGCGATATTTCGCAATCGCAGAATTTGCCCCCGTCCCAAATCGTTCAGCAAAAGCGTTGTTTGCTCAGAAGCGATTTCCAGGGGCCGCGGGAACCACCTCCCCAGCGTGCGATTCAGCAACGAATAACTCACAAAAAACATGAACAGCACGGGAAGCAAGGAAATTGCCATAGCCCCGACAACCATCTTCGTCTTGAACCGTGCGCCTAACTGATCCTTGCGGCGCTCCGCCCACAGCCGTAACGCGGTGCGACCGAGTATCAAACCGAACGTAAGCAGTGCTGCGGTGATAAAACTGGAAACCGCATAAAGCGTCAATACGTCGCGCCAGTTTTTAGGTTCGAATGGCACGCCCAGCGACCCAAAAGTAAACACCGCCGCGAGCAACAAAATTATGAATAGCGCGCCAGCAGTGAACCCCCAGCGTTGCTTGGCAGTAAGCCGGCTCATCGCGATACACCGTTCATTGCGCGGCGAGATGCGAAACGGTTAGTGCGCGTAACTTGCGCGACGGCTTTCGCAGAGCCATTAATAAGTGCCGGCGAAGCGCTCCAGCGCGGGTCAAACATCCCCGGGCACTCTTCGTCCAACGTTTCACTCCGGTGCTCAATCGCGAAATGGGAACACAAGGAAGGCATCTCTTTGGCACGATAGCCAGCGGGTGAGAGCAAGTCAAGAATCGCACCTGTCCCTATGGCTAATACCTGCACTAAAGTGCAGGTATTAGCCATTTTAGAACTACGTTCGAAATTCGCGCCACTGGGCGCTTTGGCATTTGTTAATGTGAGCCTTGGCTGTTTTCTTGCTGCGGGAGTGCTGCGGATGTCCGTCCGTTTGGGTGAGATCTTAGTTAAAGAGAGCTTGATTACGCAGGACCAGCTCTCCAAAGCGCTCGAATTTCAGCGCTCCAATGGTGGCAAGCTGGGAAGCTGCCTGACCAAGATGGGTTTCATTACTGACGACGATATTACCGGCGTGCTTTCCAGGCAATACGGCGTTCCCTCCATAAATCTCAAATATTACGAAATCGATCCCATCGTCATTAAGTTGATTCCCCAAGACACCGCGCTGCGTTATCAGGTGATTCCGCTTTCTCGCGTCGGTTCTGTGCTTACCATCGCGATGACCGATCCCACCAACGTTTTCGCCATGGACGATATCAAGTTCATGACCGGCTTCAATGTGGAACCGGTGGTGGCTTCGGAGTCCGCGATTGGCGACGCGATCTCGCGTTTCTACGGCGGTTCATCCAACAATCACGAAGAGCTTAGCAACCTCATGAAGGACCTGGTCGACGAGGACCAGGAGTTGGAGCTCGCCGCGGAAGTCGCGGAACTCGACACCGCGACGCTCGAGAAGGCCGCCGAAGAAGCGCCCATCATCAAACTCGTGAACCTCATTCTCACCGATTCCGTGAAGCGCGGCGCGAGCGATATTCACATCGAGCCCTACGAACTGGAGATGCGCGTCAGATTTCGCGTAGACGGCCAGCTGCAAACGGTGATGAGCCCGCCTCTGCGATTGAAAGATGCCATTACCAGCCGCCTCAAGATCATGGCCAAGCTGGATATCGCGGAAAAGCGTCTGCCTCAAGACGGCCGCATCATGATCAAGTACCGCGCCGACGGAAAGAAAAAGGAATTGGATTTCCGCGTTTCCACGGTGCCCACCCTGTATGGCGAAAAAATCGTCATGCGCTTGTTGGATAAAGAAAACCTGCGTCTGGACATGACCAAGCTCGGTTTCGAGCAAGAGTCGTTGACCAAATTCGAACGCAATATTTTCCGCCCGTATGGCATGGTGCTGGTTACCGGGCCGACTGGCTCCGGAAAAACCAACACGCTGTACTCCTCGGTGTCCACATTGAACAAGGTGGACACCAACATCATGACTGCCGAGGATCCCGTCGAATTCCAGTTGGCGGGAATCAATCAGGTGCAGATGAAAGACCAGATCGGTCTGAACTTCGCCGCCGCCCTGCGTGCCTTCCTCCGTCAGGATCCCAACATCATTCTGGTCGGCGAAATCCGCGACTTTGAAACCGCCGAAATCGCTGTAAAGGCCGCATTGACCGGCCACTTGGTTTTATCCACCCTGCACACCAATGACGCCCCTTCCACCATCAGCCGTTTGATGAACATGGGCATCGAACCATTTCTTGTGGCCACTTCCGTGAACCTGATTTGCGCGCAAAGACTCGTCCGCCGCATTTGCCAGAATTGCAAAGTGGAGCTGGAAGTTCCAGAGCAGGCCCTCATCGACGCCGGCTACACCCTGGAGGAAGCCAAGACCACCAAGATTTATCACGGCAAAGGCTGCAATGTTTGCAACAAGGGTGGATACAAAGGCCGCACCGGCCTGTACGAGGTCATGGAAATAAATGACGAGCTCCGGGAATTGATTCTCGTGGGAGCTTCGGCGCTGGAGCTGAAAAAGAAAGCTGTTGAGCAGGGAATGATTACGTTAAGACGAAGCGGATTGACCAAGGTGGCATTGGGTCAGACCACGATGGAAGAAGTGGTACGCGAAACAGTTTTGTAAGGATAAGAGTGAACCATGGCTGGAGTAAACCTAAGCGAATTACTTAAGAAGATGATCGAGATGGGCGGCAGCGACCTGCACATCACGACCAATAGCGCGCCCCGTGTACGCGTACACGGGCATCTCCGTCCCCTGGATGCGCCGCCGCTTACGGCGGCGGACACCAAGTCGCTCGCTTATAGCGTCCTGACCGACGCGCAGAAGCATCGCTTCGAGGAAAATCTGGAGCTCGATTTTTCCTTCGGTTTGAAGAATCTGGCTCGCTTCCGCGGCAATGTGTTCAATCAACGCGGCGCCGTTGGCGCCGTGTTCCGCACCATTCCTTGGGAAATCAAAAACTTCGATGCCTTGGGTTTGCCAGCCGTAGTGCGCGGTATGTGTGATAAGCCGCGCGGCTTGGTGCTCGTTACTGGCCCGACCGGCTCCGGCAAATCCACCACCCTTGCCGCCATGCTCGACAAGATCAATGCCGAACGTGAAGAGCATATGATCACCATCGAGGATCCCATCGAATTTCTGCACAACCACAAAAAGTGCCTGGTGAACCAGCGCGAAGTTCACGCGGACACGCATTCCTTCGCAAACTCGCTGAGAGCCGCATTGCGCGAAGACCCCGACGTGGTGCTCATCGGCGAAATGCGCGACCTGGAAACCATTGAATCGGCCCTGCGCATCGCGGAAACCGGCCACTTGACCTTCGCCACTTTGCATACCAATTCCGCCGCTTCCACCATCAACCGCATCATCGACGTCTTCCCTTCGCATCAACAGCCGCAAATCAGGGCCCAGCTTTCCATGGTGTTGGAAGGTATTTTGTGCCAAGCGCTACTGCCGCGGTCCGATGGTCGCGGTCGAGCGATGATCATGGAAGTGCTGGTGCCCACCGCGGCGATACGCAACCTGATCCGTGAGGACAAAATTCACCAGATTTATTCCGCCATGCAAACCGGCACGGGCCAAACCGGCATGCAAACCTTCAATCAGGGTCTTTGCAACGCCTATCTGTCCAAAGCCATCACCCTGGACATTGCCCTCTCGCGTTCGTCGAATGCCGACGAGCTCCAGGACATGATTAACCGCGGCGTGGTTTCCACCCCAACTGCCGGCGGCGGCAGCATGAAAACACATGTGAAGGCACCGGTGACCACCAAGCGTTAAAAGGAGATTGCACTATGAATACGAACGATTTTCGCGGTATCCAGGCAATCAGGAGGGCATCACATGCCGGACTTTAAATATCAAGGAACAAATCGCTCCGGCTCCAGTGTGAGCGGAGTCATGACCGCTAACAGCAAAGCGGATCTGCAAAATCTGTTGAGACGCCAGCAGATCACCCCCACCAAGATGTCGGAGAAGGGCAAAGAGTTCAACATGCCCACCTTCGGCGGCGGCGTGAATGCCAAAGAACTCGCCATTTTCACCCGCCAATTTTCGGTGATGATCGACGCTGGTCTCCCGCTGGTGCAGTGCCTGGAAATCCTGGGCAGCCAGCAGGAGAATAAATTCTTCCAGAAAGTGCTGATCAACACGCGCTCAATGGTCGAAGGCGGCGCAACTCTCTCCACCGCCATGCGCAGCTCGCCAAAAGTGTTTGACGGTCTGTACGTCAACATGGTGGAAGCCGGAGAAACGGGCGGTATTCTCGACATCATTCTGCAACGCCTCTCCACCTACATTGAAAAGAACGTCAAGCTGCAGCGCGCCGTAAAATCCGCGTTGATCTATCCCGTCGGCGTTCTCACCATCGCCGGTCTGGTGATCTTCCTGCTGCTCTGGAAAGTTGTTCCGATTTTCGCCACGTTGTTTGCGGGCCTCGGCGTTACGCTGCCGCTACCCACAAAAATCGTTATCGCCATGAGCAACTTTGTGGGCAGCTATTTTGGCCTGCTGATCGTTGCGGGTATCATCGGCGGTATTTTCGCATTGAAGGCCTGGTATGGAACCCCAACAGGGAAATATGTCCTCGATTCGATTATTCTTAAACTCCCGGTCCTCGGCATATTGATGAGGAAGATTGCCGTGGCGCGCTTCACACGCACTCTTGGAACATTGATTGCCAGCGGTGTACCCATCCTCGAAGGTCTGGACATCACAGCTAAGACTTCCGGAAACGCCGTGGTGGAACGCGCGCTGCAAAAGGTTCGCAAAGCACTCGAAGAAGGCAAATCCCTGACCGAACCGTTGAAAGAATCCAACGTATTTCCGGGCATGGTGACGCAAATGATTGCGGTCGGCGAACAGACCGGCGCCATGGATGCGATGCTGCAGAAAATCGCCGACTTCTATGAAGAAGAAGTGGACTCGGCGGTCAAGGATCTTTTGACGGCCATGGAACCGATAATGATCGTTTTCCTGGGTGTGGTGGTCGGCGGCGTGGTCATCTCCATGTATCTGCCGCTATTCACCCTCATCGGAGAACTCTCCAAGCACTAGGAGCCCGGGGTAGGACGGGTCCATGGATTACTGGCCGGGCCGCGTGCAATTGCAGCCCGGCTTTTTTTTCTTTTATATTGGGTATTGGGGCAAGTACCGGCGGGGCCTGGGATGCAGCAAAGTGTCGGCACCAAAGAATGGCTCGAATGGCTGACGCGTGTTCGCCTGTTAATGATCACGCTGATCCTGGCCGTCGGCGTGGTGTGGCCGAAATATGTGCCGGTTTCCCCCGGTAAAGGCTTTTTCCTTCCAGTCATCGTCTTTTGGATAACGCTGGGCATCCTGCATCTGATTCTGCTTCGCTGGCTTCCGCTGGCGCCCTGGCACGGCGGCCTTCAAGTCGCCTGCGATGTAGCCATGATTTCCGCGCTGGTGTATGCCACCGGACTGCAAGACAGCTACTTCATTTCGCTGTACCTGCTGGTTATTATTGTCGCCAGTATTTTATTTTCGCGCGCGATGGCGTTTGCCACTGCTGTTTTCTGCCTGGTCATATTGGGCGGAATGGCCGCGCTGGCATATAGTGACAAAATTACGCGCACCTACGTGGGACTCGCTACGGGCGAAAGCTTGCGAACCTGGTTCCTCAGCACCCTTTTCGGTTTCCTTGCAGTAGCCTATCTTTCCAGCTTTCTGGCCCAGTCTTTGCGCCGCAAGGGCGCCGAACTGGATGAAAAGCGCGAGGAACTCCGCGACCTGCAGGACTTCACCGAAGACATCGTTCATTCCATGCGCGGCGGTTTGGTGACCACTGACCTGGAAGGCCGTATCCTGCTTCTCAACCGCACCGGGGAAGAAATTCTCGGTCATCGTTTCGCGGGCCTTCGCGGCCGTTTGTTGCAGGAACTTAACCCTGATTTCTGGCTGCCGGGCGAACGTGGCCTGGAGAACGTTCCCCGCCGGAAAGAGATCGACTTTCGCACCCCCGATGGCCAGCAGCGTTACATAGGCATTAGCGTCTCCCCGCTCCGCTCTCGTGACAACAGTCGTAGCGGTTATGTCTTCAATTTCCAGGATCTCACCGAGCTTCGGCGCTTGGAACAGGAAGTCGCCACTAAGGAACGCATGGCCGCCCTGGGCCGCCTTTCCGCGGCCATCGCCCACGAAATCCGCCAACC
>DATHGV010000234.1:0-2355 GCA_035490135.1 Candidatus Methylomirabilota bacterium | reverse complement strand
AACGTTCAACGCCTAACACCGACGCATCATTTTGCTTGGCAAAAGTGCTCGGTACGCATTGCATGATCCTTGGCAATGAATGTTGCTGACCACTCGCTGTATTTGCCGAGGCGCACGCAATCCGCTGGTGAAGAGCTGGCGAATAGTATCAGCCACGCGACAGGACTCGTGGGAGCGATAATCGGCACGCCGGTTCTGCTTCTCGCAGCATTGCGCCATGCCAATGCCTTTTTTCTTGTCGGTACGATCGTTTTTATCATGACGATGTTGCTAGTGTATTTCGGGTCGACGCTCTATCACGCCTGGCCGCAGACGCCTGTGAAGTCCTTTCTCCAAGTAATGGATCATTCGGCGATCTTTTTGCTAATTGCGGGAACGTATACGCCATTTGCCCTCGGCCCGTTGCGCGGCGCTGGCGGTCTAACCATGCTCGGCATCGTCTGGACCCTCGCGCTTTTCGGCGTCGTGATGAAAGCGACACGCGGTGCGCTGCGGCATCGGAAACTTTCGATGACGCTGTATCTAGGGACGGGTTGGCTTGGAGTCATCTTTATACGTCCGCTTGCGCTGGCGGTTCCGTGGTCGGCGGTGCTGTGGTTAGTTGTCGGCGGCATTGCTTACACCGCAGGCACTTTGTTTTTTGCAAATGAGCGGCTGCGCTATGCCCATCTTGTGTGGCATCTGTTCGTGATCGTCGGCACTGGCTGTCACTTTGCTGCCGTGCTTATTTGCGCCACCTGAACAGCGCAGCGCGGCAGTTGGACAAGTTTGCCGGCGCGGCGGATTAATTGGGATGCTGCCGGTTGAGCACAACGATCCAATCAACGCCAGAGTCCTCGCCATTTCCGAGGACAAAATTGAAGGGTTCGTGCCCGAGCCATTCGAGGAGATTGCAACCCGTTCAGGTGTAGGCGTCGATATTGTGATGGCGCGGATTGCCGCGATGTTGCGTGCGGGAACGATCCGGCGCGTCAGGCAAACTCTGCTTGCAACGAATCTCGCCGCGGGCGCGCTGGTCGCGTGGAAACTCCCTGAGGACAAAATCGAGGCCGCCTTCGATTGGATGTTTCAGCGCGATCCGTTTTCAGGTCATGTGGTGCTGCGCTCTACTGATACTCTCAGCGCCGGGTCGGATTACAAACTTTGGACGACTGTGAAGGTTCCTCAGGGGTTTTCGCTGCAAGCGCATTGTGAATTGCTCGCAGGGAAAGTCGGCGCCGAGCGTTTTCGGCTGATGCCGGCGAAAGGAATTTTCACTCTCGGGGTCGGTCATGTTCGCCGCAAAACAATTGAGCCGGGCAGTAAGGCCGATCAGTCGGCGAAAATGATTCCGGTGCAAATGGTCGATCTTAGCGAGCACGAGTGGAGTGTCTTGCTCGCCCTCAAGCGCGAATTTACTCCGGAAGAGATCAGGCCGTCGCCGTGGCTTGCGCGCGCGAAGGAAGCCGGCCTGTCACCAGAGGAATTTTGTCGCGTGGCTGAAGAACTGAACGCGCGAAAGATCATCGGGCGCTTTTCAACTTTTCTCGAGCATGTCAAACCATCGGCTGGTGGTGTACGCGTGACTCGGTTCAACGCGCTGTTTCATTGGTCAGTGCCGCCCGGCCGCGAAATTGAAGCAGGCGGTGAGGTCGGCCGCCACCATATTCTAACGCACTGCTACTGGCGCGACGCGGGGCCGGAATTTAACAACGTTAACATCATGGCTGTGGCGCACGGCACCGATAAACGGCTGCTCCTCGATCATAAGGAAGCCATTGATAAGCATCTTCAGTCGAGCGGCATCGCTGTATCGTACACAAACGTTTTCTGGGGCGGACGCAGCGAGATCAAGCCATCGGAGATTTCGCCGCAGGTTTATCGCGAATGGCTGGCGCAGCAGTTCTAACTTTGTAGCGCCTCGGCCGTGAAGCGTTCGCGATACGTCCTATCCAAGTATCGAAGCAGTGCGACTGCAAGCTGTCGGCGATCAACTGGCCGATGCAGCGCCATGGCAAGCGAGATCGCGCGGCTTTGCAATTCCGGTGGGAAATCTTCCAGTGACTGATTCACGTTAATTCCGATTCCCACGACAGCCAGGTGCGGCGCGTTCGCTTGCGCGCGCATCTCCACCAGCACGCCTGCTACTTTGCGCCCGGAAAGCCGAACGTCATTGGGCAACTTGATCGCGGGTTCGAGAGAAAACTCGGTTCGTATAACATCCGAAACAGCTTCGATCGCCCAAATTGTCAGCCTGCCAGACTCGTCGATTTGAATTCCTGGCCGCAAAAGAATGGAAAACCAAAGGCCTTTGCCCGCAGCCGATTCCCACCGGTTGCCACGCTGACCACGCCCGGCAGTTTGATGTTCGGCAAA
>DATHGV010000233.1:0-2280 GCA_035490135.1 Candidatus Methylomirabilota bacterium | reverse complement strand
GTCGTGACAATGATTGAAGTGCCGCGCGGTGCTTTGACCGCAGACGAGATCGCGGAAACAGCAGAGTTCTTCAGTTTCGGCACAAATGATCTTACCCAAACTGCGCTTGGGATGAGCCGCGATGACAGCGGATCATTTTTGCCGCATTACGCCGAGTTGGAGATCGTGAAACGCAATCCATTTGCCACCATCGATCAAGGCGGCGTCGGCCAGTTGATGCAGATCGCGATCGAGAAGGGGCGCAAGACACGGCCGAAAATCAAGCTAGGCATTTGCGGCGAACACGGTGGCGATCCCGATTCAGTAAAATTCTGTCACCGGCTCGGGCTCGACTACGTCAGTTGCAGTCCATTCCGCGTCCCCATTGCGCGTCTGGCGGCCGCCCAGGCCGTGCTGGCAAAGTAAATCGCGCAAGCTCCGCGATCATTGGTAGGGATGGCTCTCCGAGGCGTCCCTACCATTTCAAGCGCGCTGCTTTCTCAAATACGTCGCCTTATTTTTTAAGCTAACGCGGAGTGAGCTTAGCTGTCGAAGCTGGAATGGGCTCAAACGGCAATGACAATACAAAGCTGGAAGAAGACATTTGCATTCACATTTTCACCGTCTCATCGGCGATGGTTGGTGTTTGCCTTACTGTCATAGGTCTGATCCGCGTCGTGATCACACTGGGCAAGGCCGATACCCTGGCGGACGACCTCCTGGCAAGCGACGCTCTGTTATTTCTCACGTCATGTCTCCTTTCCTACGCGGCACTGCGGGCCCGCAGTTTTCGGCGGATGCATGTAATCGAGCGCGCGGCCGACGTTGTTTTTATCACCGCAATGGTGGTTATGACCGTTATTTGCGGGTTCATTACCTATGCGATGTCAATCTCTCCTAACACGTCACACTAGTGACGACGAAAACTACGTGTTTAGTGTCGATTCTCTCATTAACACCCTGCTTTAGCTGGGTGTTATCGACGCCTGAGAGAGGCCCAACCGCTTCAGCGGTTTCTTGTTGGTGAACGAGTAAACCGCTAAAGCGGTTGTGGTAGTAGACTCGGCCATGCACCTCGCTGAAGCGAGGTGTTAATGAAATGGGATACAGCAGGGCAACGCTAAACACGTAGGACGAGAACTACAGCACAGTTAGTGATTCGGAGCTTTCGCCTTTTCAAAGGCCTGCCAGGCATTCCAGGAACGTTCCCAGTTCCCTTTTGCCGCCCAGGCTTGAGCCTCCAATAAGTGGAAGTAAGCTGGCGGCTTTCTGGCCACGGTAAAATGTCGGATGGTGGCGAGCGCGTCGTCGATCAACCTCCGATTCATTTGCTGGCGATAGAGGGTGTAGGCCGCAGAAAAATTATTCGTGTCGCGGAAAACTCGTTCCCTCAACTGTTCGATTGACTGGCCTTTTTCTTCCGGCGGGAAAACAACGTTACTATCAAATTTTTCCATCAATTCGCAGGCGCCCCGGAAATCGCCGGAGGTGCCGCGATACTTGGCGACGGTGCGCCAGGTGAATTGCAACCAATCGGGATGTTTTTTGACCGCGGCGATAAGCGCGTTGATGTCGCCGCGGCTGTCCCAAAGTTGGAAAAACTCGCGTTTTTCTTCCGGTTTCATCGCGACCAAGTCCGGATCGGCATCGAAAAACTTGCTGAAGGCGGGCCGGAATTCTTCGGCGTTTAACTGCGCAAAATAAACGAGCGCCAGATCATGTTCACTGAACGCAAGCTGCCTGATAATCTGGCGCGCCGCCGGATCGCGCAGCTTGGCGGTAAGCATAATCGTGCGAAAAATATCCTTGCGCTCTGCTCCGGCGCGGCGCAGAGCCTCGCGCCATGCAACCAGAGCAAGGTCCGGCCGCACGGGCAGCCAGACGAAACCTTCCTGCAAGGGCACCGACTCGGAATTCGGCTCGAGAAAGCGGGCACGCCGAAAATCATCCAGCGCCTTCTGCGCCGGCTCATGTTGTCCGACCTCAGCGGTAGCGCGCAGATAATAAAGTTCCCAATCGAGTGGCGCCCAATTCAATGCGCGGGTAGTCAGGTTGATTGCCTCGGCAAAATTAAGCCCGCGACTGGCGACAATGGCGAGCTGCTTGGCGTTGTCGACCCCGACCGCGCCAGGCAACATCGCCATCGAGCGCCAGGCAATCGTCCAGGAAAGACCGATCACGACAAGCGCGACTCCGAGGAGCCGAAACGTCCACGGGATTGTTTTCGACAACTGCAGTTGCGTGGGGCGATGCAGCGAAAGGCCGAGCAAGAACATCGCGGAATAAGCAGTACCCACACGA
>DATHGV010000232.1:0-54885 GCA_035490135.1 Candidatus Methylomirabilota bacterium | reverse complement strand
GATCAATATCGCTTGACTCGGTTTGTACTCGCCTATACGCTTCCTTCGCCGAAGTAAGCCCCTCCTCGCAACTCTGCGTTAGGCCGTTCTTCGGAGTGTACGAATGATTCTCCTTGTTCAGCGATACCCGGGTCCTTGGCGCAACTGCCGGAATGCCAGCTTTCGGCATTTCTGGGCGTCCGGCTGTTGTCGTTGAATAACTGAAAATTCGTAACCTCTGATACGTCAACGGTTTCTCGTCGACCTCCATCCTTTGTTACAGGATATTCACAATTGGTTGACCTAACTGTAAGACGCGGCCGCTACCTTCTGGGCCGGGGTGGTGCGCATACTCACCGGCTAAATTTCGAATTCTGCTCCAAAGAGAGAGGAAATGAAAAAAATAGCAGCACTCACGTTGTCGATGTTTCTGATTTCCGCGCCGATTTTCGCTGATACGCCGAAGGACTCAGATGCTGAGCCCGCCAAGGCTGGTCAGCCGACGAAGGCGAAGGCGGATAAGAAAGTTGAGAAGTCAGATTCGGCGATTGCCGCCGAACTTGAAGAGCTCCGTCAGACGCTGCAATCTCAGCAGGAACAGCTCACTTTACTGAAAGAAGAGCTGGCGAAGCGCGATCGTCAGATTGACGAAGCGCGCGAAGCGGCCGCGGCGGCAAATTCGCGTGCCAACGAGGCCAGCGTAAAGGCCAGCGAGGCGGTCACCACCAGTGTCGCGGCGAAAAACGCCTCTGCCGCGATCAGCAGCAGTGCCGTCGCCAGCAGCGCAGGCGAACCAGTCGTGGCTCAACAGACCCACGATCCTCAAGACCCGAAGTCTAAGCCGACAGAAGACGGCCCGAGCTCTATTCGTTACAAAGGTGTGACTCTGACGCCTGGTGGATTCATCGCGGCAGAAACGGTTTTTCGTACTCGCGCTGTCAGCGCCGACATCAACACGCCCTTTAACAGTATTCCGTTCGGTGGCAACTCGCTGAGCAAAGTGTCGGAGTTTAACTTTACTGCCAGGCAGAGCCGTCCAACCGTGCTGGTAGAGACCAACATCGGTCCAACAAAGGTCTCGGGATACTTCGAAGCCGATTTTCTCGGAGCTGGTACCACTTCGAATAATCGCCAGACCAACAGCTACGTATTCCGGCAGAGACAAATCTGGGCTCAAGTCGCTTTCGACAGCGGTTTGTCCATCACCGGTGGGCAAATGTGGTCACTTGCTACGGAAAATAAGAAGGGAATTCAAAACCGGCAGGAAGCCTTGCCGTTAATCATCGACCCGCAATACGTGGTCGGCTTCACCTGGCAACGCGCCTACGGCTTCCGCGTAACGCAAAGCCTGCTTGATAACCATCTTGCTGTAGGCATCTCCATAGAGGGTCCCCAGGCGACTGTAGGTGGCAGAGGCTTTAGCACCTTCACCAATGCCGCGGGTGCAACATCGCAGAACTTCTTCCTTAACGCACCTGGAAACAGCGGCGGCCTTTTCAACGCGTTCGATCCAACCGGTTACACCGCAAATAAAGCGCCGGACCTCCTCGCCAAACTCGCGGTAGACCCTGGATGGGGTCACTATGAACTGTTCGGCATCGTCAGCACCTTCCGTGATCGCGTTTACCCGTGCGCGACGGTTAGCCCCAAGGCCAGTACAGCAACCACCATACTCGTCGGGGCGCCACTTAGCTGCGGAGCGGCCCCGACCGCGACTGCGCCATCGCCAGCCGGTGCATTTAATGATTCAAGAATCGGCGGTGGACTAGGTGTCAGCGCCACCGTGCCCTTGATTCCGAAGAAGCTGGATGTGGGCTTAAAGCTTGTAGCGGGTGACGGGATCGGCCGTTTTGGATCAGCGCAGATTCCCGATGTGACTGCGCGTCCATTCGGCACTCTGGCCCCCATTCGCACCGGACACGGCATGGCCAGACTGGAATTTCACCCCAATCCCAAGATTGATATATACGCCTACGTAGGTGACGAGTATGGCGCCCGCACCGCGTACAAAGGTTACTCGTCCGTAAAGCTCACCACCAACACCCTCACGGGACCTGCGTTTGGGGCCCCGGTAACGACCACCACCACTGTGACCACCGCTACCAACGGAATTGGAGGCTACGGCTCGCCATTTGCCAACAACACCGGCTGCAGCACGGAAGTGGATCCCACTAACCAAAACACACCGGGTACAGGCGGAACCTGCGCAGGAGACACCCGCAACATCATCGAGGGCACCATCGGCTTCTGGCATAGGTTCTATAACGGACCGAAAGGCCGCATTCAGTGGGGTATTCAATACGCGTACTTCACCAAGAGCGCGTGGTCTGGCAACAACAACGTCCCCGGAGCATTTACGATTGATCCCAAGGCCGTTGACAACATGGTGTGGACCTCGTTCCGCTATTACCTGCCATAAGATTTCGGCAGGGCATCTCCCCTTAACAATGGATCGCGGAAGGGCAGCCCACCTGGGCTGCCCTTCTCTTTTTTTGTTCGAATGTCGATGTTACGGTTGCTATGCCGATGCAGCACACCCGTTCACATTTTTACCTTTAACTGACGCCTGAACCGCTTTGCAATTGAGATCTTAGGGCGTTTCGATCGAGTTCGTCTTCCCAGCGGGCAATGACCAGGGTGGCGACGGCGTTGCCGATCATGTTAACCACCGCGCGGCACATGCTCAGAAAACGATCCACGCCGAGAATTAGCGCCATGCCCGCCACAGGAATGGTGGGGATGACCATCATGGTCGCCACCAACGCGATAAACGCTGCGCCTTGCACGCCGCTCGCGCCTTTGGAGGTGAGTAGTGCGACGCCTAGAATCGTGAATTGCTGGAGCAGAGTTAGGTGTGTGTTAGTGGCCTGGGCCACGAACAGCGCGGCAAGCGTCATATACAGACTGGTGCCGTCGGCGTTGAATGTATAACCGGTGGGCACAACCAGACCGACGAGGGCTTGAGAACAGCCCAGCTTTTCCAGCTTGTTCATGAGACTTGGCAGCGCGGGCTCCGAGGAACTGGTAGCCAGCACCAGAAGAATTTCTTCGCGAAGAAACCAGAGGAAGCGAAGAATCCCGAAGCCTGAGAACCTCGCGATGGCACCCAGGATAATGACCACAAAGAATATGGAAGTGAGATAAAGCGTCGCAATCAACTTTGCAAGCGGCCCCAACGAGGCCAACCCGTACTTGCCAATCGTAAAAGCCATGGCGCCGAAGGCGCCTATGGGCGCAAAGCGCATCAGGATGGCCACCACTCCGAAGACGGCTTGAGTAAGAGCGGCCAACAAATCGACCAGAGGTTTGCAACGCGGGCCTGCCATGGAGAGCGCGAAACCGAAAAGGAGGGAGACGAGGAGTACTTGAAGAATGTCGCCCTTGGCGAACGCGTCCACAATGGTGTTGGGAATGATATGACCGAGGAATTGTGTAACGGTTTGCGTTTTGGCTGGCCCGGCATATTGCGCTACGGCACCGGCATCTAGTGTGGCGGGATTTACATTGAAGGCGCTGCCTGGATGAACAAGATTTCCCACCAGTAGGCCGATAAGCAGAGCAAGACTGGAGATCACTTCAAAATACAAGAGCGCTTTGCCGCCGACCCGGCCGACTTTTTTCATGTCGTCCATTCCGGCGATGCCGGTAACCAGGGTGCAGAAAATCACTAAGGTAATGATCATGGTGATCAACCGGATGAAGGCGTCGCCGAGGGGCTTCATGGCCACGGCAGTGGCGGGACTTACATAGCCGAGAATGATGGCGACGACCACGCCAGCGAGCACCTGAAACGAAAGGCTGGTGTAGAAAGGTTTTTTTCGTGCAGGCGATGAAGCTTCTGTTTCGTTCGCTGGGGTGGTGATCATGGTTTCCGGGATTAGCTCTTTTGGAGTGCGGGCCGAAGTTCGCGTACATCGCGCAGGGTTTCGAGCGCGAGTAATTTAGTAATCAGCGTGGTGGTTACGGCGGCGCCTAGAACTGGCGCGATGAGGTCGCGGGCTTTGTCCACAACCTCTTCACGCGTCATGGGGTTTTCTGCGGTGCCGCGAACATCACGAACCCATTGGGTGAGTTCGGTGCCGTCGTTAAAAGTGAGTTCCACGATGGCTTCGCGCCGCGGACGACGCGCGTCGATGCGCGGATCGGCGAGTACTTCCACTTTGGCGCGCTGACGGAGCACCGCAGGATCCTTCATACGCGCCTTGTCGTGCACGGTTGCGAAAGTCATCGTTTTGTCGAGGAGCATGACGGCGACCATGTGCTCCATACAAATATCGGGGATATCGCGATTGCTGACGGTATTGGCTTCGTCGGTAGCGATGCGGACGGTAACTTTTTTCACATCGTCGGCAGAGAACGAGCGCTGCTTAAAGAAACCTGCTAGAGCGTCAAGTGGCGCTTGAATCGGAGAGCCGACGGTCCATTTCTTAATATTGGTGCGGGTGATTTCGTAACGCTCGCCTAATTTGTCCACGAGAACGGACGGGTCGGCTTTAACTGTTCCGTTTTCGCGTGGCGCGAAGGCTTCGTAAAAATTGTCGGAGCCGGAAAAAATATCTTCCACCCCACTCCATCCGCCGCGAATGAGCGTTGCCGCCAGAACTGCGACGGAGGCAGGTTTTCCGGCAAACAGAAATGCTTTTTCCATATGCGCTGCGTCGCGTGACCACGCCCCGATTCCGGAAGTTTGTTGCGCGGTGTAGTCCAGCATCAAGCGCATCTGCTCTTCGTCCAGACCTGCAGCACATGCGGCAGCCGCCCCAGCGCAGAAGCAGGCTGCCGTTCCGTGCGTGCTGCGGTGCGTGACCGCTTGGTACGCAGGTCCGCCAAGGCTCATCGATACGCGTGTTCCAATGTCATATCCCAGCGTAACTGCGCGCACGAACTGCGCTCCGCTGATACCGTATTGTTCGCCTGCGGCAAACCCGGCTGGCACAGTGGACACCCCGGGATGCGAGCGTGACGGTCCATGCGAGTCGTCGGTTTCGTCGGCATGCGCAAGTACCCCATTAGCAAATGCCGCTTCGATAGGGCCGCAAACAATATTGGAAGCCACCACGGTGGCCACCGGGTTTCCGCCGTAAGCGCGCGCGAATTCCAAAGCTGCGCGGCCGGGAACCAGACCTGAACCTGAAATCATGGCGGCAAAGGTATCGAGAATGTGCTGCTTGGCTTTTTCGGCGACTTCTTCCGGCAAGGCGCGTGTGGCCGCAGCAGCCATATAGGCGCTCAATTGCTTTGTAATTTCGCTAACCTTTGGAGAAGGCTCATCTGGATAGAGGAAGGCAGCGGCTCTTGCGAAATTTGGAGAAAACGCGGCGAGCAGGCTAGTGAAACCGCCGAGGCGGATAATTTGCCGGCGCGTCATGCGGGCGCGGCTTCTAGCCTCGGTTAACGTTTCGCGTAATTGGCTCATTCTTCTTTCTCCCGGAGGTCCAGATAGATTTTCGATTTCAGTTTTCAACCAGCACTTTCATGACGCGGAACAATTCATTTTTAGCTTCGAACCCGATTCCGGGAATATCGGGAAGCTGCACGTAACTGTTCTCGACCGGAATGCCGTCGGCGAATCCGCCAAAGGGCTGGAAGATGCCGGGATAAGATTCGTTGCCTCCGAGCCCCAATCCTGCGGCGATGTTCAGCGACATCTGGTGGCCACCATGCGGAATGCAACGCACCGGGGACCAACCGTATGCTTTCAACATGTCCAGGATGCGCAGATATTCCACGAGACCATAGCTGAGTGCGCAATCGAATTGCAAAATATCGCGATCAGGGCGCAGGCCGGCATAACGAATCAGATTGCGGGCGTCTTGAAGAGAGAATAAATTTTCGCCGGTAGCCATGGGACCAGGGTAAAACGGCGCAAGCTTGGCCTGCAGTTCGTAGTCGAGTGGATCGCCGGCTTCTTCGTACCATCGCAGTCCGTACGGCGCTAAAGCCTTCGCGTAAGCGCTGGCTGTTTCTAAATCAAAGCGGCCGTTGGCGTCCACGGCAAGCTGATCGGGAGTTTTTAAAATTTTGAGAACGGCCTCGATGCGGCGTAAATCTTCTGCCAGCGGAACTCCACCAATTTTAATTTTTACGACGGAATAGCCAAGTTCCAGGTAGCCTGACATTTCATTCTGAAGCGCGATCAAATCCTTGCCGGGGTAGAAATATCCACCGGCGGCGTAGACAAATACTTTGGTGTCAACTTTTCCCCCACGATAGCGATCGGCGAGGAGTTTATAGAGAGGGACGCCTGCGATTTTTGCCGTGGCATCCCACACGGCCATGTCGAGCACTCCCACAGCGACAGAGCGTTCTCCGTGGCCCCCTGGTTTTTCATTGCGCATCAGAACGTCCCAAACGCGCGCAGGGTCCAGGTTGTCGTGAGCGTCGTTCAGCAGGGATTCCGAATTGGCGGCCTTTAGCCGAGGGATGAAGCGCTCGCGCAAGAGCCCGCGTGGGGCGTAACGTCCATTGGAATTAAATCCGAATCCAACGACGGGCTGGCCATCGCGGACCACGTCAGTGATTAGTGCAAGGACGCTCACGGTCATCTGACTAAAGTCGATAAATGCGTTGCGGATCTGAGACTTGATCGGCACCACAGTCTCGCGGATGTCGACAATTCTCACAAGCGCACCTGTTGGGGAAATTTGAGAAGGATCATGTGAGTTGAAGAAGGGCACGAAGCTCGCGAATGTCGCGCAGGTTTTCGAGACCCATCACCTTGCCGATGAGTTCGGAACACCTGCGTTCTCCCAGAACAGGAGTAATGAGGTCGCGAGATTTGGCTAAAACTTCCTCGCGGGTCATTGCATTTTCTGGCGTGCCGCGAACGTTGTCGACGCGCTGGCGGAGTTGCGTACCATCGTTCAAGGTGAGTTCGAGAATGGCTACGCGCAGCGGCATGAGGCTTTCGAGCTCCGCGTCAGGGATCAAAGTAACTTTTGCTCGCTCGCGCAAGGTCGCGGGATCTTTCAATCGCGCTTTGTCATGGGCTGAGGCAAAGGTGACTGTTTTGTCCAGGAGGGCGACGGCCAGCATGTGCTGGACGCAGATGTCAGGAATTTCTCGATTGTTGACAATGGCGGCTTCGTCGGTTGCCAGGCGAATTTTGACTTGCTGCACCTGGCTGGCGTCGAACGGATGCTGCTTGCGGAGAATTTCAAGCGCATCGAGCGCAGCCTGGATGGGGGAACCGACCGGCCATTTTTTTATGTTGGTGCGGGTAACTTCGTAACGCTCGCCGAGTTTGTCAATCAAGCCGGAGGGATCTGCGTGCGGATTGTAGGCCTGGAAGAAATTATCTTTGCCGGAAAAAATATCGTCGACGCCGGTCCAGCCTGATTTAACAATCAGGGCGGAAGTGACGCCGTTGCGGGCATTCATGCCGCCAAAAAGAAACGCTTTCTGGATGTGATCGGGATCGCGGTTCCAGGCACCCAGGCCGGAGGATTGCTGAGCGGTGTAGCCCAACATCCAACGCATTTCCTGGGCATTCAGGCTGGCCGCGCAGGCAGCGGCAGCTGCGGCGCCAAAGTGGGGCGCGATACTGTGTGTGCTCCAGTGGCTCTCCACTTCAAATTTTTGTCCGCCGAGAGTCATGGTAACGCGAGTTCCGACGTCGTACCCCAACGCCACCGCGCGCAAGAGATGCGTCCCGCTAATCTGAAATTGTTCCCCTGCAGCAAACGCGGCAGGCACAACTGCGCAACCAGGATGGGACTGCGATGGGGAGTGGGAGTCGTCCGTTTCGTCGGCGTGCGCCAACACGCCGTTGGTCAGTGCGGCCTCGATCGGCCCGCACACGATATGGGAGCCGACCACGGTGGAGATTTCTTTTCCACCATAGGCCTGCGCAAATTGCAAAGCGCGCTGGCCCGGAAGCAATTTCGATCCGGAGACCATGGCGCCGAGTGTGTCGAGGATGTGATGCTCGGTTTTCTCAACGACCTCGTCGGGCAGCGGACGGTTGGCCGCTTCGCTCATGTACGTGCTGAGCGTGTTCATGACCGTGCCGCTGGATTTGGACGTCGTCGATTGTTGAGGCGACGAAAAAACGCCGAGCGCCGGGGTAGGTACAGCCGCGGCGGTAAGCGCCAACCCGGCCCACTCTAGAAGATTGCGGCGAGTGATGGGCGGCTGATCGAAAGATTTCGACTTGCTAGATTTAGATTTCATGCGGTTGGCATTTTGCCCAGTTAAATTGTGCGCTGCGCCGGTCAAGTTTCACGAAGACTGGCTAAGTTCCGCTAACTTGCCTGACGATTGCTTCGCCCAGATCTCGCGTGCTGGACTTCCCTCCGATATCCGGCGTGCGCACTTGTGATTTCGCGAGTGTCGCGGAAATTGCCGCCTCGATAGCATCCGCGCCTTCTTCAACACCGAGATGACGAAGCATCATGGCACCTGACCAGATTTGTCCTATGGGATTGGCAATGCCTTTTCCGGCGATGTCCGGCGCAGAGCCGTGGACCGGCTCAAACATGGAAGGAAACTCTCCTTCGGGATTGAGATTTGCCGACGGCGCGATGCCAATGGATCCGACTACGGCTGGCCCGAGGTCGGAGAGGATGTCCCCAAAAAGATTTGAGCCCACGACCACGTCGAACCAATCGGGGTGGCGCACGAAGTGAGCGGTGAGAATGTCGATGTGATATTGATCGGTGCGAATGTCCGGATTTTCGGCCGCCAGTGCACGGAAGCAATCATCCCAAAAAGGCATGGTGTGAATGATGCCGTTCGATTTGGTAGCGGACGTAAGATGCTTATTGTGTTTGCGAGCCAATTCGAATGCGAATCGCAGCACGCGATTCACACCACGGCGCGTGAATACTGTTTGCTGAACGGCCATTTCATCTTCGGTACCTTCATACAGGCGGCCGCCGATGTTGGAATATTCTCCCTCATTGTTTTCGCGAACGATGGTGAAATCGATTTGGCCTGGTTTCCAATTTTTCAGCGGCGAGTCGATGCCCTCGAAAAGGCGCACTGGACGAAGATTGACGTACTGGCGAAACGTGCGGCGGATTGGAATCAAGAGCCCCCAAAGCGAAACATGATCGGGGACGCTTGGATGGCCTACGGCGCCGAGAAAGATGGCGTCAAACGGCCTTAATTGTTGCAGACCGTCATCCGGCATCATTTTCCCGGTCTGTACGTATCGTTCGCAGCTCCAGTCGAATTCTTGCCACTTCCACTGGAAACCGAAGCGCTTTCCTGCTGCTTCGAGCACGCGGATGCCTTCTGGCACCACTTCCTTGCCGATGCCGTCTCCGGCGATGACCGCAATGTTGAAGGTTTTCATTTTTTCTATTTATCCCGCAGCTGACGACAACAGTGATGATAATGCGGACATGTCCTGAGCAGCCTCCAACGTTTTGACGAAAGCGATTATTTTGTCGGTCTTGGCTTGCGGCCACCCGGCAAATTCAGCGCACCCGCGGAATTTTTCGGATGCTTCGTCGAAGCTCATGGGATTCGCAGGACTGCCCTTGCCAAAGGCGGCTTGACCGGTGATTACCGTGCCGTTTTTCAGGGTGATTTTCAGGATGGAGGTCATCTTGTCGAAACCGGCGCTCTCTGCCTGGGGATCGACGTAGAAATTAATTTTGCGGATCATTTCGCGTACGTCCGGGCGCTGAACTACTTTGTCGGAAAATTGAGCCAAACCGGCTTTGCGCTCCAGCAGGAGAATAGCGATGCAAAATTCCATGCTGAATTTGGCTTCGAGGCCGGTCTTGGGATTGTGATGAAGAAGAGTGGTGGTCATGTTGTGGTTGGCGCCGACCTCGACTTTCTCCACTTGTGCGGCCTGGATGTTGTTGACTTGGATCAGTCGCGCAAGCTCGGTCATGGCCGGATGCGTGAGCGAGCCCGAGGGGTAAGGCTTCAACGAAACGCCGGGGTCAGCAAAAGTCCAGGGTTGTCCCAGGCGATTCATGATCGTCGATGGATCGTACGAGCCGCCGGCGGCGTGGAAAAACCCGCGTTCCGCTTCGAGAATTTGCTCGGCAGCGGTCCATCCTAATGCGACCAGTTCGGCAGAAACCAAGCCGCTCTCTGCGGCGTGTCCAGCCTGGAAGGGTTTGGTCATGGTACCAAAATTTTCGCGTAGGCCTCCGGATTGGCTGGCCGCTAATCCAAACGAATTGAGGGTTTTTCCCAGATCAAATTGAAGCAGCTTGGCGCAAGCCGCCGCGGAACCGAAGGGGCCGCATGTACCAGTGGTGTGAAAACCATCCTGATAGTGCCGCGGCGAAATAGCTTCAGCGATTTTGCATTCCACCTCTGCGCCAATTTGATAGGCCAACAGCCACTCTCTGCCGCTGACAGGCCGCTGTTCCGCAAGCGCAAAAATTGCGGGGAGCACGGGAACGGTGGGATGCATCAGCAATCCGTAGACTCGATCCTTCGCGGCGGCGAGCTGAGTATCATCGAAATCGTCGGCGTGAATGGAGATTCCGTTCAGCAGCGCAGCGAAACGCGGCGACGTTTTCATGGCGGTGCCGATCACGGTGGCCTTGCCATTGCCGCCGCAATGCTCGATATACTTTCGTGAAATCGGTCCGCTCTCCGCGCGCGAACCAGCTAGGGCCAGTCCGAAGCCATCGAGGATGGACTTTTTGCCAAGCTCGATAACTTCAGCGGGAATATTTTCGTATTTGGTTTGCAGGACAAATTGTCCAACGTATTGCGTTAATCCTGGAGTCTTTGGAAAGTCGACGGCAGGCGCGACGCTCGTCACGTCGGCTCCTGCTGCATCAGAAGGGTCGGCGAGTAACGTGGCGCCCAGCAGTCCCAAAGACGTTTTGCCAAACTCACGCCTTCGCATAATTCACCTGGAAGCAACGCACGCTATGGCTGAACCTCGTAGACGCGGACCTCGGCGTCCTTACCCGCGTGATGCGGTACGCCGAGATAATAGCGATTCCACTCCGGGATCAAAACTCCGGTTTTCGCGCGGAACCCAGTTGGAATTTTGACGAGAAGCTCGTAATGGTCGGCATCCTTTTGCTGGAATATCTCGAGCGCCCCGTCGCCCGCCAGATATATGCGTTTGTGCTGCGCGTCATAAACTGCGTCATCTACCATGCCAACAGCTGGTTGCTCCGCGATGACCTTGCCATCATCCGAATTCATCACGATCAACTTGCCGGGTTCACGCGTGACGATGAACAGGCGGTGGTTTGGTTCATCGAAGGCCATGGCCACATTCGCTTTGTCGCCGGCGGGCAAGGGCCAGGTGGCCGAGAGTTCGGACTTGTTGCGGTCCATCACGCCAACCGCGCTCTTGCCGGTGATATTTATGAACATACGGGGACCGGACTTTTCGAGAGTGATGGCCTCGACGTGGTTATTGGGAATTTTTATGTCGCGTAATTTCTTTTCGCTGTTGGTATCAATGACGCTAATCAGCGAATAGGGAGTCTTGGCTTCGCGGCCACCGTTGACAACGTACAAATAAGAAGTGGCCGGATCGTAGGCGATGGAGTCGGCATCGATAGATACTTTCACTGCGCCCAGCGGTTTAAAAGTGTCGCTATCGTAAGTCTTCACCTCTGAAGCATCGCCCTCCACTACGAATAACTTTTTGAGGTCGCTGCGATACAAAATGGCGTGCGGCGCTTTGGCCTCTTCGATGGTATGAATGCGTTTGTTGGCATTGGTGTCGAGAATGTCCACTTTGTTGTTTTCTTCATCTGTCAAAAATAGCCGGTGCCCATCGAGGTCGGGAGTGAAATGGTCAAAGTCACCATCTTTCAAGCCAGGCAACGGAATAGTGGCGACCTGTTTGAGTGGCTCTTTGTTCTGCGCAAACGACAGAAGCGGCATCAACACAGTTAGAGTGCATACAGCGAACATTTTGCGCTTCATGTGGTTGTCTCCATTCGAATGTCGCGGCGGAACTATAAATTGGGCGCACCAAAACCAGCGCGGATGCTACGACACACTCCCGAAGGCGTCAACGCCCGCCAGGCAGGCGGCTTTTGCAGGGCACAGGTTTCGACCCATATTTCGGGCATTTGAAAGGATTTGCACCCGCCTCGATGCATACGGCTAAACATAAATTAATCTTCCTTTAAGTTCGTAACAGCCCTGGTAGAAATTATGCTTTCTCGCGGCTGCATAATGCAGTTCGTCAATTTGAAATGAGATGAATTACAAAATTTAGCTAATCGCCTCGCCGCGCGCGAAATGAAGAAATCGTTTTCAATTTTGTTTGCGATGCTGTTTTTATTTGCGGGAAAAATCTGCGATAAAGAGCAATAGGTAGTTTACTGTAGTGTTTACTCAGAGCGCGCCGCGTGGCTTAGTTCTGAAACCCGCCAGAAGCGAGCGCGATAACCATTTCGGCGTATATGTCAACGGCTCGCAGCAACTGCTGCTTTGGGATGTGCTCTTCGGCGGTATGGGCGGCGTGAATGCTGCCAGGGCCGATTAGAAACGGCTTCCCCCATGCTGTTCCAAAGCTTGGGATATCGGTGGTGAAGGACACTACGATGGTTGGTAATCCGGGGAATGGTTCCAATCGCTGCGCGGGCGTGGTGTATTGTTCGCGCGCTTCGGCGTGTCCGGCTAGCACTTGTGCCAGCGCTTCCCGTATGGGAGCGGCGCTCCCCACCAGGCGAAACATGATTTCAGCCTGCGCATGATCGGCGATGACGTTGGGTGCGCGACCACCTTGGATGGTGCCGATATTCAAAGTTGAGCGGCCCAGCAACTCGTCCTCTGGCAGCTTGATAGCCCGAATGGCTTGCAGTACATCAAGTAGGGTGTCAATCGCGGAATGTCCCAGTTCTGGATACGCGGAATGGGCCAAGCGGCCCCTCGCGGTGATTTCAAAGCGCAACGCGCCCTTTGTGCCCAACGCGATTTTGTTCTCTGTCGGTTCACCATTAATAAGGTAGCGGGAACCACGAGGATTGCTGGCAGCAACCAGCGCGCCGGCACCGTTGACTTCCTCTCCAACAACGAAAAGCACGGCGAAATTTTTCTTCCCGGTGTTCAAAAGTTTCTCGACGGCCGCAATCATGGCGGCAATAATTCCCTTCGCATCGCAAGCGCCACGCCCCCAAATTGCTCCTTCATCCTCTCGAGAGGGAAAAAATGGCGGCACGGTGTCCATGTGCGTAGAGAGGGTCACGACTGGCTGGCCCCAATACGCGATGACATTAAATCGATCAGACTCGACTTCCATTCGCTCCACGCGCCCGGCGTAACGTTTTGCCAAGTTTGAAAGGTGTGTGAACAGAAATTCGCCGACACGTTTTTCTGAATTCGTTAGGGATTCGATATCGATCAGCGCGCGCGTGAGTTCAAATACATTCATGGCTCAAGTGGGGTTCTCAGATGTGAAGAAAAATTACAATTGGTCACCCTAATTCCGAGACCTCGACGCTATTGCGCCAGCGGCCGCGCAAGTCGGCGACTAGCTCGCGTGCCACTTCCTTGGCTCGAGGAATATCATGGGGGTCAAAGGAGATCGCCGACACGCGGGCGTGGCCGCCACCGCCAAACTTCTCCGCCAGCGATGCCAGATTGGCATCCGCATTCGCGAGATTCCAGGGATTCGTACCTAGCGAAACTTTCGCGCGGACAGCAGATGCGCTGACGCTCACGGAATAAATGCATGCCGGATACAACAGGTAAGGGATGAATTTGTTGTAGCCTTCCAGGTCCAGGTCGCTGACATCAAAAAAAATCACTCCTTCACGCGCGTCGGCGCGCTCGCGAAGAATCTCAATGGATTTGCGATGTCTGTCTAGTAGCGGCTCGAGGTGTTTGACCACCATGGGCAGCTTTACCATTTCCGACAGCGGCCGGTAGGCCAATTCCGGAATTATCTTTGCGGGCAGCCCGTTTTCTGGCGCTGCTTCGATGACCAGTGCGAGCTGCGTGGCGGGTTCCGCAAGCGCCACGGCGGCCTCGGGCGTAGGGTACTGCGCACCATCGATAATGTCGCCCCAATGAATCAGATCGTCGAGAGGCTTGGTATCGAAGCCGAATTTTTCTTTGGAGACGTTGGCGATCAACTTGGTGCAGGATTTGTAATCCGGCTCGTAAAACATATTCGGTCCGGGATGCTTACGAAAGTTTTCCGCGTCCGCAGGAGTCAGGAAGGCGCTCTGATGATGGTCGAACCACCAAGTCACTTTTGGGGAGTTCGAATATTTGAAGTCCACAATCACATTTTCGTCGCCGTCAAAAAGGCCGTCTGTCCAAGGCTGCACCGCGCGATGGGTCATGCCCGTCAATTCGAATTGCGCGTCGGCATCAAAACGTTCGCGGTAAAAGCGGTAAAAAAGCGCGGCGGAGGCGGTACCGTCAAAACAACGATCATGGAAACACAGGCGTACTCGGGTCATAAACCTGGCGAATGCCTTTCTAGGCTTAGTGCAATGTTAAATGAAGCTTTTTACAATGGTGGGAGCCAACCGGAAAGTCAATAGTAACCACGTTTTAGGGTCTTTAAATAAAGTTCAGAGCAGAAAGGAGTCGCGCGAGCATGGAGCGCCTTCCAGGCGGCGATCTCTAATTATTTGCCGGCGATGCCATCGGCAATAGGCGCAGCAATGGGCACACGGAATAGTTCGTGCTGATAGGCTTTTATCATCAAAAGAATCCACAAAATTACCGTCAACAACCCCAGTACCATGGAGACCAACGCCCACAAACCAAATCCAACGACGCCTCCGATGCCCATCACGATCCCGAATCCAATTCTCACCAACGTTAACGCGCCGAATACCACGATCGATTGCGCAGCGTGAAATCTCACGAAGGGGCGCTTGTCGATTAATATAAATATGATCCCAGTCAGCCATCCCAGCACGTAGCACAACAGTCCGGCAACATTTTCCGCGAGACCTTCGCTGCTTGCCGCTGGCGCCGGGGCCATCGGAACTGCAGATGCCGTTTGGCTGGCTCCGCACTTCGGACAGAATGCCGCGCCGCCTAGCTCTGTTCCACACGCTTTACAGAACGCCATTTGCAAGACCTCCGGAGGGATATAATGCGCCGGAGCGTAACAAAAGAGGGCCTCTGGCGCAATGTTTTATCCTGACGGCAGTCGACTTTGCGACGACTCACAATTGGTAGTGACGCTCTTTTGCCCGACGGTCCTTTTGCGAAGAGTTGGGCCTCATGTCTGACGCACTGACTAGCCACGAGGTCTCCCCAGAGAATCCCATCGCACCCTCTCGCCTCTTTAGTTGGCCGCGTGACACGACGGCCGCCGAGCGCCAAACACTCGTAGCCGGAGGTCTTGGCTGGATGCTCGACGCCATGGACGTGATGCTGTACTCCTTGGTGCTCGCATTTTTAATGCGCGAATTCGCGATGGATACCCGCACCGCCGGGTTTCTCAATTCCCTGACTCTTGTGGCCTCTGCCATTGGTGGGCTGATATTTGGCTGGATCGCCGACCGCATCGGCCGCACTCGAGCTCTGATGGCCTCAATTGGGCTGTACTCGGTTGCCAGCGCGGCGTGCGGCTTCTCACATTCCATTCCGGAGTTGGCCGCATTCCGGTTTTTGTTAGGTCTTGGAATGGGCGGCGAATGGACCGCGGCTGCCGCGCTGATAGCCGAAACGTGGAGACCCGAACATCGCGGCAAAGCCCTAGGGCTGATGCAATCGTCCTACGCCATTGGTGAAGCCATCGCGGCGCTGGTCGTTGCCGTGGTATTGCCGCACTTTGGCTGGCGAGCGGTATTCTTCGTCGGAGTGCTACCAGCGCTTATGGTCTTTTGGATTCGACGCACTGTGCCCGAACCGGCGGTGTGGAAAGATCGCGCAGCAATAGATCGATCTGGGTTCTTCCGCATTTTGGTCGGCAACGGAGTTCTCCGTGTGGGACTTTTGGCCACCGCGATGAATGCCTTCGGGATGTTTGGCTACTGGGGACTGTTTACCTGGATCCCCGCTTATTTATCGTTGCCAGCTTCTCAAGGCGGACGGGGCCTGAGCCTGGTCAAGACGACTACATTCTTTCTGGTTTTGTGCTTCGGAAAATGGCTGGGTTATGCGCTGTTTGGATTCTTCGCCGATGCGTTCGGGCGTCGTAGACCCTACTTTGTTTATTTGCTGATCGCAGCGGTACTAACGCCAATCTATGGCTCTGCGAAGAGCGCTTTCTGGCTACTGCTGCTTGGCCCGTTCGTGGCTTTTTTTGGAACGGGATTTTTCTCCGGCTACGCGGCCATTGCCAGTGAAATTTTTCCGACCGAAATCCGCGCGGCAGCCATGGGTCTCAGCTACAATGTCGGCCGAGGAATTTCCGCCGCCGCACCGTTTGCTGTCGGGGTCCTGGCACTGCGTTACGGGATCGGCCCAGCTTTCTCGCTGCTGGCGGCGGCCTTTTTTGTAGCCGCGCTTCTGGCATTGCTTCTTCCGGAAACTTCAGGCCGGGCTCTGACCTAATTGACAGCCCGGGAAGACCGATTGGATATGATTGATGGTGCGGGAAGAGGGATTTGAACCCCCAAGGGCTTGCGCCCGGCAGGTCCTAAGCCTGCTGCGTCTGCCAGTTCCGCCATTCCCGCAATGTGGGTAGAGAAAGTTTATCATGCTAATTTATAGCTAAAGAATATCGTTCCGTACCTGGAGCCGTTGATGCCGCGAGATGTGCGCAGTCTGCTTGCACTCTATAATCCCAATAATCCGCTAGACCATGCGTTTACTATTCCTTCGCCTTGGTATTTCGATGAAGGGATCGCAGAACTGGAGAATTCCGCTGTTTTTGGCAAAACCTGGCAAGCGGTAGGGCGCGCCGGCCAGGTGCAAAACGCGGGACAATTTTTTACTGCCGATATCGCTGGCGATCCAATCGTGGTGGTGCGCGGTGAAGACTCTCAATTACGCGCTTTCTATAACGTGTGTCGTCATCATGCCGCGGCAGTGGTCACAGAAGCGCAAGGTTGCGCGAAACAGTTTCGCTGCCCCTATCACGGGTGGACCTACGGGATCGACGGTGCGTTGAAAGGGATGGTTGAATTTGATGGCGTCTGCGATTTCGAGCGTTCCGCTAACGGACTGGTGCCCATTCGAGTAGACGCCTGGGAAAATTTTGTATTCGTCAATCTCGATCCTGACGCGGGTTCGCTGCGCGATTTTCTTGGCAGCATTCCGCCCATCGTTGCGCCGCTGCAATTGACAACAAAGCTGCGCTACTTTGATCGCCGCATCTACACGTTGCAGTGCAACTGGAAAGTGTACGTCGATAATTATCTGGATGGCGGCTACCACGTACCGCACGCGCACAAAGGGCTAAGCAGCGTCATCGAATACACCAAGTACACCATAGAAAATTTTGAGCGCGCTTGTTTGCAGTCGAGTCCGCTGTCCTCCGACGCCAGCTCTGAAGCTGGAGTGGCTTCCACACGGCAGGGGCGCGCTTTTTATCTGTGGATCTATCCGAATTTTATGTTGAACGCCTACGAAGGAGTGATGGACACAAACGTGGTGGTCCCTTTAGGCGTTGATAAGTGCGCGGTGATCTTCGATTACTACTTCTCGGATACGTCTGCCGCGGCCGAAGCACGGAATCGTGAGAGCATCGCCGTCAGCGAAAAAGTTCAAGATGAAGATATGGGCATTTGCGACGCGGTGCAGCGCGGTTTAGGCTCACGCGCTTATCTGGCCGGGCGTCTTTCGGTACGCCGTGAAGCGGGCGAACATCTTTTCCATCGCTTGCTGCACGCCGATTTGACGGGCGCCGCCAGTCGCTCGGAAGCGGCCGCGGACTAAACGTAAATCAATTCCATCAGCCGATTTAAAAGGATGCGCATCATTGTTTTGCGCAAGGGAGCGAATTGACGATGCGAGAAGCGTCAGCTTATACTGATGATTGGTCGCGGTCTGTCCTTGCTGCTCTAAGCTCAATTGAAAGCCTGGATCGCTGGATCCCCTGGAACCGGGGTGTTTGTGCTCGCCGATGAGTGCCCCAGCGTTGTAACCTGTATTTATCTCCGATTTCTACGTAATTTGAAAGGCAACTTGTATGACTGAAGGCACCGAAAAAACCGCCGAAAGCACGCCGGAAAGCGCGAATCAAGCTGCTGCTGAAGCGACTTGCCGTCGCGAGCTGGACCTCGAAATTCCTGCCGATGAAGTCTCCAAAGCCATGGAGCGAGTGGCAAAAGAATTCGCCAAGGTCGCTCGTGTCCCGGGCTTCCGGCCGGGCAAAGCTCCCATTACCTTGATTCGCCGGCGCTTTGCAGACGACATCAAGGGTGAAGTGCTGCAATCGCTGGTGCCCGAGCGCGTGGAAAAGGCGGTTAGCGAGCAGAAACTAACGCCGGTATCGCAACCGAAGGTCGAGCAGCTGGACTTCAACGATGGCCAGCCACTCAAATTTCGGGCGGTCTTCGAAGTGCTCCCCGAATTTGAGCTCGGCAACTATAAGGACCTGCAACTCGAAATGCCGGCGATGGACGTCGTTGACGAAGACGTGACCAAAACGCTGGAAGACATGCGCGAACGGGCCGCGGCGTTCGCTCCCGCCGAGGGCCGACCTGTGCAGGACGGCGACTTTGTGCAACTAAAGCTGACTGGCACACCCGAAGGTGAGGGCGAACCTCTGCAGGCCGACAGCGTTCTCTGCCATATCGGCGCGGAAGAGACGATGGCGCCGTTTAACGAAAATCTTCGCGGCGTAAATATCGGGGACCACAAGGATTTCGACGTTCCTTATCCTGCCGACTATCCGGATGCCAAGCTCGCCGGAAAGACTTATCACTACTCCGTGGATGTGCTGGGCATCAAAACCAAGAGGCTTCCCGAGCTGAATGATGACTTTGCCAAGGACGTCAGCGACGCCACCACGCTTGACGAGCTAAATAAGAAAATTCGCGAAGGTCTGGAACACCAGCGCGACCACAAACAGAAGGATTTGTTGCGCGAAAAAGTTCTGGGCGAAATCGTCAAGCTCCACGACTTCCCTGTGCCGCAGTCACTGGTCGAGCATCAGATGGATGTGCGCCTGGAACGAGTAGTGCGCTCGCTGGCGCAACAAGGTGTCGATCCGCGCGCGGTAAATATCGACTGGGTGTCGCTACGTAAGCGCAATGAAGAGCGTGCCAAAGACGATGTAAAGGCCGAGCTCATTGTGGACCGCATCGCCACGGCGGAAAATATTGATGTCACCGAAGAAGAAGTGGAGCACGAGCTGCAACATCTGGCCGGACATAGTAACGAATCGGCGGAAGCAATTCGCGCTCGTTTGACAAAGCAAGGTACGCTCGATAGGATAAAAGCGAAGTTGCGAAGTGATAAAACTCTCGACTGGCTCGCGCAAAATGCTCGGGTTAGCACCACTAAAGCGGCCGCCGCGGAAGCGAAGTAGCTTTCGAGTTATGGGGCGGTAGGCTGGCGCAGCAGTTGATTGAAGCCTAAACTTATCGTTCGCAGCCGCAAACACTCAACCAAGCCAAACAATGAAAAACGCAAACGAACCAGATTATCGCGCCACCACGCTTGTACCCATGGTGGTTGAACAGACCAGCCGGGGCGAGCGGGCCTACGATATTTATTCGCGGCTCTTGAAAGAGCACATCATTTTCATAGGCACGCCAATTGACGACCACGTTGCCAATCTGGCTATCGCGCAAATGCTTTTTCTTCAGGCCGAAGACCCTGAAAAAGACATTCAGATTTACATCAATTCCCCGGGAGGCTCTATCACCGCGGGTTTTGCCATTTACGACACCATGCAGTTCGTCAAACCCGACGTGGTCACCACTTGTGTGGGTCAAGCGGCTTCCATTGCTGCTGTATTGTTGGTTGGCGGGGCTCCAAAAAAACGTTTTGCGCTCCCCAACGCGCGAATCCTGATTCACCAACCGTGGATGTCCGGTCTAGGCGGTCAAGCGACGGATATCGATCTGCATGCCAAGGAAATCTTGCGCATGCGCATGGTTATCAACAAACTTCTCGCGCAACATAGCGGACAGAACGTCACGCGCATCGAAAAGGATGTAGAGCGCGACTTCATCATGAATCCCGAGCAAGCCAAGGAATACGGGATGATTGACGAGATTATCTACAAGCATCGCTAGCCCCGCGCCAGGCTCACCATCCGGCGCGCCTTCTGATGCTAAACCTGTACCAAAAAGTTAGCAAAGTTTTTACCTTTCTATTTTGCTTCGGGGATAAATCGGCCTAGAATGATGGGTAGGGTACTCCGTCGAAGCTTCGCGGAGACGAGGCCTTCACGCCAGTGAAAAAATTCAATCCAGAAGAGCCGCTGCGCTGTTCCTTCTGCCATAAGACCCAGGAACAGGTCGAAAAGCTGATTAGTTCGCCTTCGGACTATCCGCGCGCGTACATTTGCAACGAGTGCGTGGGTGTGTGCGAAACGATTCTGGAAGACGAAAAGCGCGAGCAGGCCACGGCCCCGGCCAAGCGTCTTCCCCGCCCTCCTGAGATCAAACAATTTTTGGACGGGTACGTGATCGGCCAGGACCGTACCAAGAAGAAACTCGCTGTCGCGGTCTATAACCACTACAAGCGCATTTTCCTGAATAAACAACCGGGCGATGTGGAACTGAGCAAGTCCAATATTCTGCTCATCGGCCCAACGGGTACCGGCAAGACGCTATTAGCGCAAACGCTTTCGCGCATGCTGGATGTGCCGTTCGCTATCGTGGACGCTACCACGCTTACGGAAGCGGGTTACGTTGGTGAAGACGTGGAAAATATCATTCTCAAGCTGTTGCAGGCCGCCGACGGTGATGTGCAGAAAGCTCAGCAAGGTATCATCTACATAGACGAAATTGACAAGATCGCTAAAAAGGACGAGAACCCTTCGATCACCCGGGATGTGAGCGGCGAAGGCGTGCAACAAGCCTTGCTCAAGATTCTTGAAGGCACCGTGGCCAACGTTCCTCCGCAGGGTGGTCGCAAGCATCCGCACCAGGAATTTACACCCGTCGACACCACCAATATTCTATTTATTTGTGGAGGTGCATTCGTCGGATTGGAAAAAGTTATTGAGAAGCGCGCCGGCCGCCGCTCGCTGGGTTTCCATACTGACGCTTCTACCGCGGCTCCGCAGCGGCGCAATACCGAGTTGCTCGAGCACGTTCAGCCGGGCGATCTGATACGGTACGGGCTGATCCCGGAATTCGTCGGACGACTTCCCGTTGCCGGGGTGATGAATGATCTGGACAAGGCGGCGCTCGTTAAGATTTTGACCGAGCCAAAGAACGCGCTGCTCAAGCAGTACCAGCGCCTCTTTGAATTTGAGAATGTCCGCTTGCGCTTTACCGACGACGCGCTGGAAACCGTCGCCGAGCTAGCCATGCAGCGCAAAGTTGGCGCGCGCGGCCTGCGCATGATCCTCGAGGATCTGATGCTGGAGCTTATGTATCACCTGCCCATGCAGCGTAAGGTGCGCGATTTTGTGGTAACCGCGGAGATGGTTCGCACCCGCGAGATCAATTGGAGTTTGCTCGAAAAGGCTGGTTAGTTATTTAGCACCACGCTAAATCCTTTCCCGGTCTGAGAAGTGAATCGCGTTAGAATTTGACGCGACGTTATGTCAGGGGCCCCATGTTCACTCGGGAAAAACAGGAAATGAAACGCGTACCGATGATGCCGGTGCGAGATATGGTCATCTTCCCGCAGCAGATGACGCCGTTCATCGTCGGCCGCGAAGCCAGCGTCCGTGCGCTTGAAGAGGCTCTGGCCGGCGACAAGAAAATTTTTCTTTCTACGCAGCATGACGCTTCGGTGGACGATCCTAAGCCTGAAGAGATTTATGCCGTCGGAACACTCGCGAATATCGTGCAGAGCGTAAAACTGCCCGACGGAAACATAAAAGTTCTGGTGGAAGGTGTGGAGCGTGCGCGCTCCATCAGCATCACCGCCGAAGAAGGGTTTTTCCGGGCGACCGTTCGCCTCCTGAATGCTCGCGTCGAGCCTTCTCCGCAGGTGGAACAAACTGTTCAAAAGATTACCGGGCTGTACGAACAGTTCATCAAGCTTTCGCAAAGCCTGAATTACGACACCATGATCGCCGCGGCACGCGTCGATGATCCTTCGCGGTTGTCCGACACTATTGCTGCCAACTTGCAATTACCGGTGGACGAGAAGCAGGACTTGCTGGAAACCGTCGATCCCGTCGAGCGGCTGAACCGCATCGGCGACATTCTGGAGATCGAACTTGAAAAGTTGAACGTCGATCGCAACATCAATACTCGCGTCAAGCGGCAGATGGAGCGCGCACAAAAAGAGTATTACCTCAACGAAAAGCTCAAGGCTATCCAGAAGGAACTTGGCCGCGGCGAAAAGAGCGAGATCGACGAGCTGAAGAAAAAAATCGATACCGCGGGCATGTCCAAGGAAGTGCACGAGAAGGCCATCCAGGAGCTGAAACGCCTGGAACTGATGCCGCCGATGTCGGCGGAGTCTACTGTCAGCCGCAATTATCTAGATTGGTTGCTAGCTGTGCCTTGGAAGAAAAGGTCCAAGGAAATACGCGACATTCTGGCCGCGGAAAAAATCCTCAATGAGGAACATTACGGCCTCGAAAAGATCAAAGATCGCATTCTCGAGTTCCTGGCGGTCCGCCAACTGGTGAAGAATCCCAAGGGCTCCATCCTCTGCTTCGTTGGCCCTCCGGGCGTTGGCAAAACCTCGCTGGCAATGTCCATCGGGCACGCTACCGGGCGCAAATTTGTTCGTGTTTCATTGGGCGGCGTGCGCGATGAGGCTGAAATTCGCGGCCATCGACGTACCTATATCGGCGCCCTACCTGGTCAGATCATCCAGATGATGAAGAAGGCCGGCACCACCAACCCCATCTTCGTTCTTGATGAAGTGGACAAGATGTCCACCGATTTCCGCGGTGATCCTTCCGCGGCGCTCATGGAAGTGCTGGATCCGGAGCTGAATCACGCCTTCACCGACCACTATCTGGATGTGGAATACGACCTTTCGAAAGTGATGTTCGTTTGCACCGCCAACGTGCTGCACACCATTCCGCAGCCTTTACAGGACCGCATGGAAATTCTGCGCATCCCGGGCTATACCGAGCAGGAAAAACTTCAGATCGCCAAGCGCTTCCTGGTTAAACGGCAGCGTGAGGCTACCGGTCTTCAGGAAAATAATCTCTCGTTTACCGACGATGGCCTGCTGCACATCATCCGGCACTACACCCAGGAAGCGGGGGTCCGCAATCTCGAACGCGAGATTCAAAATATTTCCCGCAAGATGGCGCGCAAGGTAGTCACCGAGGGTCCGAAGGCAGGAGTCAAAGCAGAAATCGTGCCCGCCAACGTCAACGACTATCTCGGTGTCTTGAAATACCGCGAATTCTGGCTCGAAAAACAGAACGAAATCGGTCTCACGACCGGTCTCGCCTGGACGGAAGTGGGCGGCACGGTTCTCACCACTGAAGCTACGTTAATGGAAGGCAAAGGCCGCCTCACGCTCACCGGCAAACTGGGCGACGTGATGCAGGAATCCGCGCAAGCGGCGATGAGCTACATTCGCTCCCGGTCCGCTTCCTTTGGGCTGCCCAAGGATTTTTATCGCAATATCGATATTCACGTGCATGTCCCCGAAGGCGCCATTCCCAAGGACGGGCCGTCCGCTGGCATCACGATTTGCAATTCCATCGTCAGCGCCTTGACGCGTATTCCGGTGCGCCGCGATGTCACCATGACCGGCGAAATCACCCTGCGTGGAAAAGTTCTTCCCATCGGCGGGGTCAAAGAAAAACTTCTTGCCGCTCATCGAATGGGCTTGCGTACGGTACTGCTTCCGAAGGACAATGAGAAAGACCTGGCGGAAATACCGCAGGAGATCCTCTCCAGTTTGACGATCCGATTTGTTGAAACCATGGATGAAGTTTTGCAAGTCGCTCTTGAACGGTTGATTGTGCCGATTGAGCATCCCGCAGTTACACCCGTGGCTGAACCGTTCGTGGCCGGTGCTGAGAAAGACACAAGTTTGACCAACTAAAAGCGCCACTGGAATGTGGTTCGCGTTCGGGCTTTCGCGGACTGTGATCCTGGTTAAGTAGCGCTTCCGGTTGAAGATAGTCTGGTTTGCCTCCCTGGCCGAGTGCCGTGCTTTAGCCAGTTTGTGCGCCACCTCGTACACAATCCGGATTTTTCTAAGGTCAATTTTCACCCATAAAAGTTAAGGACATATGAAAGAAACAAGCGTCGAAGGAAGCAACCAGATGAGCATTAGCCTTGCCGAGCTCAAAGAAAAAAATATTACCGACCTCGCCAAGATCGCCAAGGAACTCAACATTCCCGGCGCCAGCGGCATGCGCAAGCAGGAACTGATTTTCCAGATCCTCCGCGCACAAACGGAAAAGAACGGGCTGATCTTCTCCGAAGGCGTACTCGAATGCCTGCCCGACGGCTTCGGCTTTCTGCGCGCCCCGGAATACAACTATCTTCCAGGGCCAGACGATATTTATGTTTCGCCGTCGCAGATTCGCAAATTCGATCTCCGCACTGGAGACACCGTCTCCGGCCAAGTTCGTCCTCCCAAAGACGGCGAGCGCTACTTTGCATTGATCAAAGTGGAAGCTGTAAATTTTGAAGATCCGGAAGTGGCGCGCAACAAGATATTTTTCGATAACCTCACGCCGCTGTATCCGCAGGGCCGGCTGAAGATGGAAACCACCAAAGAAAATATGACCGGGCGCGTGCTGGATCTGCTGTGCCCGGTAGGCAAGGGCCAGCGCGGTTTAATCGTGGCTCCTCCGCGCACCGGCAAGACCATGATGCTGCAATCCATGGCTAATTCCATCACCGTGAACCACCCGGAAGTCGCGCTCATCGTGTTACTCATCGATGAGCGTCCGGAAGAAGTCACGGATATGCAGCGCACCGTAAAGGGCGAAGTCATCAGTTCGACGTTCGATGAAGCCCCGCAGCGGCATATTCAAGTTGCGGAAATGGTTTTGGAGAAAGCCAAGCGCCTCGTGGAGCACAAGCGCGACGTTGTAGTTCTGCTCGACAGCGTCACGCGTCTGGCGCGCGCTTACAACGCGGTAACGCCACCGTCAGGCAAAGTGCTGTCCGGCGGTATCGACGCCAATGCCCTCCAGCGTCCGCGCCGTTTCTTTGCCGCCGCACGCCACGTCGAAGAAGGCGGTTCGCTCACCATCATTGCCACCGCGTTGATCGACACCGGCAGCAGAATGGATGACGTCATCTTCGAAGAGTTCAAGGGCACCGGCAACATGGAAATCAATCTTGACCGCCGGCTGTCTGACAAGCGCGTCTTCCCGGCCATCGATATTCAGCGCTCCGGCACTCGCAAGGATGAAATTCTGCTTCCGCCAGATGAACTCAGCCGCATTTGGGTGCTGCGCAAGGTGCTCAGCCCGCTATCCACCGTAGAAGCTATGGAGTTGTTGCTAAGCCGCCTCACCAAGACCAAATCCAACTCCGAGTTCCTCGGCTCGATGTCCGCACCAGCGTAGTCACGCGCGTAAGTAATTTACAAAGCCGATTGCCACTCTACGGAGCGGTTGATTCCACGTCAACTTGCGTGATTATTTTGGCGCAGCTGCCATCCAGTTTTCTATGTGTGCGGTTAACACGTTGAGGGGTAGGGCGCCATTTTCAAGTACGGCGTCGTGAAATGCGCGCACGTTGAATTTCGTGCCTTGGCGCTTCTCTGCTTGGGCACGTAGCTCGCGGATTTTTAGTTGGCCGAGCTTGTAGGCCAGCGCCTGTCCCGGCCATACGATGTAGCGATCGACTTCCACGGTGATGTCCTGATCGGTCTTGCCGGTATTGTCTTTAAAAAATTGAATAGCTTGGTCCCGTGTCCAACCTTGCGCATGCATCCCGGTATCCACCACTAGGCGGACCGCGCGCCACATTTCATAACTGAGCTGGCCAAATTTTGAATAAGGGTCCTTGTACATCCCCAATTCTTCGCCCAGGCTTTCGCAGTACAGCGCCCAGCCCTCCACGAATGCCGAGTAGCCAACATGCTTGCGAAATTCCGGCTCGTTTTCCATTTCCTGCGCCAGCGAAATCTGCAAATGATGGCCGGGTACCGATTCATGCAGCGAAAGCGCCTCCATCTCCCATTTCGGACGTGCGTGCAGGTTGTAGGCGTTCACGAAGTAATAGCCGGGCCGGCCTACACTGGGCGCTCCTGCTTGGTAATACGCAGTGGTTTGCGAGGGCGCCTTAAAATCCGGGATGGGCGTCACGCCGTAGGGTAATCGCGGCAGCTTGCCAAACAAGTGCGCCAGCTCCGGATCGATTTTCTTCGCGATGATACGGTAGCCGTTGACCAGGTCATCGGGCTTATCAAAGTAAAAGCGTGGATCGTTGCGTAAAAATTCAGTGAACTCGTGGAAACTGCCTTTAAAATTCGTTGACGCGATTACCTTATCCATATCTGCTCGAATGCGTTTCACTTCCGACAAGCCAATTTCGTGGATCTCTTGCGGCGTCAAATGCGTCGTAGTCTGCCAGCGCACGTGGAACGCGTACCCTTCCGCCCCGTTGGGCAGTGCGGTAGCAGCGATCGATTCGCGGCAAGCAGGCAAATAGGTGGATACGACGTAATCGTGCAATTTCTGAAAGGCGGGCGCCACGCGTGCACGGTAGATTTCTGTCGCGCGGTTGGTCAGCCGCGTGCGTTCCTGCTCTGGGATTTCCACGGAGAAATTTTTGAATGGCTCCAGCAAAGCGCTGGCCAGCGGATCGGCGGGGATCAGATCGGCAATTTGTTTGGGAACATCGCGCAGCATCAGCTTCGGCGGAGTGTACCCGCGCTTCAGGCCTTCTTGTAACGAGGTTTGTTGTTGTTCAACGTAAGTGGGTAGCGCCTCGAGCCGGGCCAAAATATTTTCGTAGTCGGCCACCGACCTGTTCGGCATGGTGGAAATGGTTTCGGCGGCGCCTTGCTGGACGCCGCCCATCTGACTTATGGGCATCCAGTTGTTATGCGGCACTACGTTTCGGAACGGCAGCGGGTCGTCTCCATACTGAAGTCCCTCTTCCGCCGTGCTCAGCAAATCGGAATACAAATCGTAATTAATTTGCTCCGCGTGCGGCAAGGAGTCACGCGAAAAACCTTTTAACGCGGCCGCACTCTCATGCAGATGTTTCTTACGCGTTTCGATTCCCGCAGGTGAATCGTCGCTCCATCGCCGGTTCTGGCCTGGAAAACCAGCAGCTGTTGCAAGTTCCGGATATTCCACCATCCAGCGCTTCCAGTCTTCTTCAAGGTAAACGCGAAATTTTCGCGTCGCAGCGCTGTTTTTCTCGTTTGCCGCGCCTTGCGCGAACAAAATCATCGGCATGAGCATCGATGCGCTGCCAATGCTCAACGCCATCATCGTCAGCACTCGTATCATGCGGTCCTCCCGGCCTTCGCTGCTCTAGCCTCGCGTTCTCGCACCAGCATCACGATGATCCGCGCGGTTTCTTCAATGCCCATCGCGGTATTGTCCACCAGCACCGCATCCGCTGCTCGAACCAGCGGGGACACTTTTCTCTCGCGATCGCGCCGGTCCCGTTCGCGAACTTCTTCCAGTACTTCCTCCAGAGAAATTTTGTCGCCTTTTTCCTGATGCTCTTTCCAGCGCCGTTCCGCGCGCACTTCCGGGGAAGCATCGAGAAAAATCTTCAACTCAGCGTTAGGAAATACTACGGTTCCGATGTCGCGCCCTTCCATCACAATACCGCCGCCGGCTCCGGCTCGCTGTTGCTCCGCCACCAGCACCTCGCGCACTTCCTGGATGGTCGCCAATCGCGAAGCCGCCTGCGCAACCTCCTCGGTGCGAATGTCATCGGTCACTTCGACGCCGTCCAGGAACACGCAGTTCTTGGCACCGGCAGCTTCCTGCGCCGGGCTCGGCCGCTTTAACTCAACATGCGTTTCGCGGGCGATGGCGCTTAGCGCCTTTTCATCGTTGAGGGACAATCCGCACCGCAGGGCTTTCAACGCCACCGCGCGATACATCGCGCCGCTATCCATGTACAAATAGCCCAGCATGCTGGCCACGCGGCGCGCCACACTGCTTTTGCCTGAACCCGCCGGGCCATCGATGGCGATGGTTAGTCTTTGCATGTCGTCGGAAGCGCGCACATCTCGATGCCGCGTTTCAGATGAGAGCCAATGATCAGGAACATTCGCGCGCCTAGCTCACAGATGCAAATGGAGCGTTTTAAAATCCCATGATGTTATAACCGCAATCGACGTAAATTGTCTCGCCTGTAATTCCAGAACCCGCCTCGGATAGTAAAAACGTTGCGGTCGCTCCGACCTCCCCAGGATCAACATTGCGCTTCAATGGCGCTCGCTCGGCGTGCGATTTCAGCATTTCACTCAAACCCGAAATTCCTCGCGCTGCGAGAGTTTTGATCGGTCCCGCGGAAATCGCATTAACGCGAATATTTTGTGCACCCAGATCGTTCGCAAGATAGCGCACGCTCGCTTCCAGCGCGGCCTTGGCCACGCCCATCACGTTGTATTTGGGAACCACTTTTTCCGCACCGTAATAGGTCATCGTTACGATGCCGCCCCCTTGTGTCATCAAGGGAGCCGCCGCGCGCGCCACGGCGATCAGCGAGTACACGCTGACATCGTGTGCAATGCGAAATCCCTCGCGGGTAGTATTCAGGAATTGGCCGCTCAGTTCCGCAGCAGGTGCGAAGGCCACAGAATGCACAACGCCCTGCAGCGTGCCATATCTCTGTTTCAATTCTTCAAAGAGCTTCGCGATCTGCTCGTCGTGCGCGACGTCGCACATGAATCCTGTAGCTCCTGGTAGTTCGTCGATCAGGCCTTTGGCTTCCTGCGCGAGACGCTCGTTTTGGTAGGTGATAGCCAGCCGCCAGCCGGCCTGCTGCAATTTCTGGGCGATGGCCCACGCGATGCTGCGTTTGTTGGCCACTCCAAAAATCACAGCCGTCTTCTGCGTGTCGCTCATACTTCGCGTTCACCTCGCTTAGTCAATTGTTTTGTTTATGCAGTTCAACGCAAGCTTTTTATGGGACAGAGATCTATATTCTTTGAAATGCGCGTTCGATTTCCTTTACCGAGTATCGCAGCACCACCGGTCGTCCGTGCGGACAGCTCATGGGACAATCCGTTTTCGCGAGTTCCGCCAGCAACCATTCCATTTTCGTTTGATCCAACGGCATATTGACCTTGATGGCCGCGTGGCAGGCCGTGGAAGCTGCGATCTTGGCCTGCAGCGTTTCGATCGAAATGACCGCATTCTCCCGTTCAATTCCATCCAGAATTTCGGTGAGCAGCTTTTCCGCGTCGCTGGTGACAATTCCGGCAGGGACCGCCTGGATGGCTACACTTCTCGGCCCCATGGGTTCCACTTCAAATCCATTGGCGGCCAATTCTTCCGCGATTTTTTCGTAGATCACAATTTGTCGTGGCGCCAGTTCGATGACCATGGGCATCAGCATTCGTTGCGCTTCGATTTTTCCCGCGCGGCGCGCCGATAAGTGTTGCTCGAATAGTACGCGTTCATGCGCAACGTGCTGATCGACGAGCCACAGGCCGCCGCCATTCACGGCCACGATAAAACTCGAGCTCACCTGGCCCAGCGGTTTCAAATCGGAAATCTGATCGGGCCTCGGCAGGCTGGCGGGAGCATCGCCGTTCGGGCCCGCGAGGTTCCCTGCCCAATTTCCGACTGTCGATCCTCGCGTCAAGCCTGGATCCGTCGAGAAACCCCCTTGTCCGAATGCCAGTCTCTGTTCAATCGGCCTGAGCGGCGCGGAACTCAAATCGAAACCGCCGTCCGAGCCCACACCGGAACCCATGCCGAAGTCTTCGGACGCCGGAATGATGGCTCGCGGAATTCCTGATGGCCCCGCGCCATCGCCAATTCCCTGCTCTCGCGTAGAGAATTCCGCAGTCGTTGCCGCCATTGAGATCCCCACGCCTGGTCCGGGCGTTCGCATAGCCTGCGGGCCACCTCCGGCCGCCGTCGCGAAGCTCGCAATTGCGCGTGTGCCCGTCAATGTCTGCCGGATAGTGTCGCGCGTAAAATCGTGAACGAACTGCGGCCGCCGGAAGCGCACCTCGATCTTCGCGGGGTGCACATTCACATCCACTTCGTCATAAGGCATATCCAGAAATAACAGCGTCGCGGGAAAAACTCCGGCGGGCAAAATATTGCGATAGGCTTCATGAATGGCGTGCAGGATCAGCCGGTCACGCACGAGGCGGCGATTCACGAAAACATAAATGCCATTGCGATTGGCGCGTTGCACTTCGGGGCGCGATGTGAAACCGCTGGCCGTCAACGTGGATTTTTCTTCTTCGGGTTCCAGCGCCGGCTCGGTAATCGCGGATCGAAACCCAGACATCGCGGAAGGAATCTCCGCCAGTTCGTCGAGCGCTTGTTTCCCAAAAAGCTGATAGACACGCTCGGACAATTTTTCTACGGGAGAGCAATTGATGATTTCCTGCGTTGGAGTGGTCAGCACGAAATGCTTGCTGGGGTTAGCGAGTGCGTAGTGCGTCACAAGCGACGCTATATGGCCAAGCTCTGTAGTGTCTGATTTCAGGAATTTCCGGCGCGCCGGCACGCTGTAAAAAAGATCCGCAACACTGATAGTGGTTCCCGCCGCCAGTCCAGCCGGTTTCACTGCGAGCAATTTCCCGCCCGCGAACTCAACGCGTGTGCCTTCCGGTTCCGCGGCGTCGCGTGTTTCGAGTGTCAGCCTGGAGACCGCAGCGATGGTTGGCAGCGCCTCACCGCGAAATCCCAGGGTGGCGATGGAGAGTAAGTCATCGGCGTTGCGCAATTTACTGGTAGCGTGCCGTTCGAAGGCCAGCAGCGCATCGTCGTGGGTCATTCCGTGCCCATCGTCGATCACGCGAATCATGCGCCGGCCGCCCGACTCCGTCTCGACACGAATGGTGCTGGCGCCTGCATCCAGGGCGTTTTCGAGCAGCTCCTTCACCACCGAGGCGGGGCGCTCCACAACTTCGCCCGCGGCAATTTTATTCGCCACCGCCTCCGCCAATATGCGTATACGCGACATAAATTGTTTCAGCGGCTCCCGACTCTGGTCTCGCGACTAATTATGAACCGCTTTCGATAATGCGAATTCCGAGTTGATCAAGTTGTTCTTTGTCCACTTCGCTGGGGGATTCGGCCATCAAGTCAACCGCCGCGGTGGTTTTGCCGAAGGCGATTACCTCGCGAATGGACTTTTCGCTTGCCAGGAGCATCACCACGCGGTCGAGACCGAGCGCGATACCACCGTGCGGCGGTGTGCCGTACGTGAGTGCATCCAGAAAAAAACCGAAGCGACGCCGTGTTTGCTCTTCCGTTAGACCGAGCGCTTTAAACAGGCGCTCCTGCACGTCCTGACGGTGAATTCGAATGCTCCCCGAACCAAGTTCGACGCCATTTAAAACCAGGTCGTAGCCCTTGGAGCGCACTTCCCATGGCGCGGATTCAAGTTTCCCCAAGTCCTCGTCGACAATTCCTGTGAACGGATGTTGCGCGCTGACCCACGTTTTGTCGGAATTGCTCCACTCGAAAAGCGGAAAGCCGGTCAGCCACAAAAACTTCCACTGAGTTTTGTCGATTACACCAAGCGCCTCGCCAAGCTGCAAGCGCAATTGTCCGGCCAGCAGCGCGGCCGCTTCCGTGCCTCTGATTTCTTCTTTCGCGGAGACGGCCACGATCAGGTCGCCAGGTTTTGCGGCACAGATTTCCGCGATTTTCTTTACGTTATCGGCGCCGATCAGTTTCTCTACCGTGGAGGTCGTGCCTTCCGCGGCCATCTTCACAAAATAGGCGCCGCGTGCGCCGGCAGCTTTAGCCTTATCGGTGAGTTCATCCAGTTGCTTGCGAGAATAACCAGCGGCGCCGGGAGCCGCGAAGGCAAAAACATTCCCTTCGATCTGCAACTTCGACCTGCCTTCGGGAGGAAAAGCTTCCGTGACTTCATGGAGCTCCATGCTAAAACGGAGGTCGGGCTTGTCGCTACCATATTTGCGAACGGCATCCTTGTAAAGCATGTGAGGAAATGGTGCTTCGGCTTTAATTCCCACTACCGCGCAGGCGCGCACCATCACCGTTTCGATCACGTTGAAAATATCTTCCTGACGCGGAAAAGACATCTCCACGTCCAGTTGGGTGAACTCGGGTTGGCGGTCGGCGCGCAAATCCTCGTCGCGAAAACACTTTACGATTTGAAAGTAGCGGTCCAGGCCGCCGATCATCAGAATCTGCTTAAAAATCTGCGGCGATTGAGGCAAAGCGTAAAACTGGCCGTGATGCACGCGGCTGGGTACCAGATAATCGCGCGCGCCTTCCGGGGTGGAGCGCGTCAGCATGGGCGTCTCGACTTCAAGAAAGCCCAATTCGTCCATGGTGCGGCGAATTTCTAGAAATATTTTGTGGCGTAGCGCCAGATTGCGATGCGGCTTTGGCCGACGTAGGTCGAGATAGCGGTAGCGCAGTCGAGTTTCTTCCGCGGCATTGATATCGTCTTCAATTTGAAATGGCGGCGTCTTGGCAGTATTTAAAATGTGCAGCCGTGAAGCAACAATCTCAACTTCGCCAGTGGCGAGTTCTGGATTGGATTTCTGGCGCTGGATGACTTTGCCTTCGACAGCCACCACAAATTCTGAGCGGGCCTGTTCCGCCTTGGCATGGGCTTCCGGGTGGGTTTCCTTATTGAAAACTACTTGCACAATTCCGGAGCGATCGCGAACGTCCAGAAACAGCAAATTGCCCAGATCGCGCCGACGCGCGACCCATCCCATAACGATCACATCGCGGCCGGCATCCTTTGCGCGCAAGTCGCCGCAGTAGTGTGTTCTCTTCAAATTGCCCAAAAAATCCAGCAAGACTTTTATCTCCTCAAAAAGCCTAATTACTTACGTCCGTTGTTGTGGCGCGGCTGGCTTCGTCTCTCGCAGATACTCCAGCAACTCGCTCTCGCCGTATTTTTTCTGTGAACCGTCGGCCAAGGTCTTAAAGGTCCACTCACCGGAAGTTACTTCGTCTTCGCCTAATATAAGTGCGTAACGAGAGCCCAGCTTATCGGCTTGACCGAGGGCCTTGCCGAATTTTTGTTCCGTGGCAGGCAGTTCCACGCGATAGCCAGCGGCGCGCAAATCTTTCGCCGCGCGAATCGCGGTGGCGAACGCCTTTTCGCCCATCCACGCGATGTAAATGTCTCGTCCCGGTGGTGTGGGTGCTTTGCCACTTTCCTGGAGCGATAAAATCAGGCGATCTTCGCCGATTGCGAATCCAATTCCCTTCGTAGAAGGGCCGCCGAGCAACTCCACCAGGCCGTCATAGCGTCCACCGCCGCAAACGGCGTTCTGTGAACCCAAACCTTGCGCAGTAATCTCAAAAGTTGTCCGCATGTAATAGTCGAGGCCGCGGACCAGTCGCCAGTTCTCGCGATAAATCACACCGCGCAATTCCAGTTGCCGCTTCACTTCCGCGAAGTGCTCGGCGCAGTCGGCGCAAAGATGCGCGGCCATGCGCGGCAACGCGGCGATAATCGCCTGCTCGCTCTCCAGTTTGGAGTCCAGCACGCGCAACGGGTTGGTTTCGATCCGCCGCTGGCTGTCTGGTCCCAGCTTGTCTTTCACTTCTATGAGTGCGGCGCGCAGTACTTCTACATATTTTGGACGACACTCGCGGCAGCCGATGGAGTTGATGTCCAACTCGAGGCCCTGCAGTTCGAGTTTGTCGAAGAAGGTCATCACCATCTCGATGACTTCGGCATCGATGCCGGGGGCATCGTTACCGCCGAGGACTTCCGCGCCAATCTGGTAAAACTGCCGGTAGCGCCCTTTCTGGGGCCGCTCGCGCCGAAACATCGGACCCATGTAATACAGCTTCACCGGTTGCGGAAGCTGCTGCATGTTGTGCTCAAGGTACGCTCGACAAACGCTGGCGGTGGCCTCAGGTCGCAAACTTACATCTGCGAAGCTAAAGCTGCCGAGAAAGTATCCCCAACCAAGCTGAGCGTCCCTGGAGTTTCCTTCCTGGAGCCTCGCATTGAACAGGGCCACTTGGGATGCAATTTTGGCGATCTGAGACTCGTTCGCATTGATTTCACCGGTGCGAACTTTCTGTTTGATGGTCGTGAAGGTGTCGTCCGGCGGTATCGAAGGGTCTTTCAGTGCCGATGGACTATCATCAAAACTATACATTTCCTTCGACACCACATCGGTATCGAGGCCGATCGAGCGCGCAAACAATTCCGTGGGTTCAAAAATTGGCAGACGAATTTCGCTGAAGCCGAATGTGCCAAAAACCGCGTGCGCGGTTTCCTCCACGTGATTCCACAGCGGTGTCTCTGCCGGCAGCAAGTCCCGCACGCCCTTAATGGCTTGAAATTTGCGAGGCTTTGCCGCGGGCTTGGGTTGCTGTCCGGTTGCTGAACTTTCACTCAATTGCGGCTTCCTCACGATAAATATTTTTGTATTCCACGTAGCGCTTGGCGTAATCGGCAATCGAAGCGCGATCCGATTCGGTTAGCGACCGCTTCACTTTGACGGGCGCGCCCATTACCAGGCTGCCGGGCGGAATCACGGTGCGCTCGGTAACCAGCGTGCCTGCAGCAACGATGCTGCCGGCTCCGATTCTCGCGCCGTTCAGGATGATGGCACCCATGCCAATCAGGCAGAGCGACTCGATCGTGCAGCCATGCAGCGTCACGGAATGTCCCACGGTTACATCGTCTCCCAGCACCAGCGGCCACTCATCGCGCATGACATGCAGCACGCAACCGTCCTGCACGTTGGTGCGTGCACCGATGCGAATGTAATGCACGTCGCCGCGAATAATTGTGCCCGGCCACACGCTAGCATCTTCGCCGATGGTCACGTCGCCAATAATTACTGCGGCGGGATCGATCCACGCGCTCGCAGCGATCTGCGGCCACTTCCCGCGAAAGGCTCGAATGTCCGGAACTCTGGCCAATATTCCCCGTGGTCAGCAGCCTAGACGCGAGGGCCGCAGTTATCGTGCTTCTATCTTAATGGGGATTGTGTTTCACGCAAAGAAATCGAGACTGTCAATCGCGAAGGGTGCGGCAGTCACTTTAAGGACTTGAATGTGGTCACCGGGCATGATGATCTGAGGAAACCACCCACCTGCCACGATAGGTAAACCCTTTGCGAAAAACGAAACCGCAAAGGGTAGGCCACCCGAAATCTCTAGTGATTAGTCGATTTGTACCGATGGGCCCGTCGCGGTAGCGCCGACTTCCTCAAGACGAGCGGTCACTGCGCGCGCCACGTTGAAGAGGCTCTTCGCCCCTGCGCCAGCTTCGCCTGCGGCGGCCACTGGCTTGCCGGTATCCCCGCCCACACGAATGCGCGGATCAATCTCAATTTCGCCCAGCAGCGGAACGCCATATTCCCGCGCGGTCGTGGCGCCATCGCCATGACCGAAAATGTCGACGGCTTTTCCGCAGTGCGGACAAGAAAAGGTGCTCATATTTTCGACCACGCCCAACACTTCCACGTTTACCTGGCGAAACATTTCAATGGCCTTGCGCACGTCGGCCAACGCCACAGTCGAAGGCGTGGTAACAATTACGGCGCCAGTTACGGCTACGGTCTGGATCAGCGTCAGTTGCACATCGCCAGTGCCGGGCGGCAGATCGATCAGCAAATAGTCCAGTTCGCCCCAATCGACGCTGCGTAAGAATTGCGTGATCACGCTGTGCAGCATGGGGCCGCGCCAGATCATGGGCTTGTCGCCAGGATTCAGGAGGCCCATGGAAATCATCTTGATGCCTTGCGCCATCACCGGAATGATGCGCTTGTCCTGCGTGGCCTGTGGTTCCGCGTGGGTGCCTAGCATGATGGGCACATTGGGGCCGTAAACATCAGCGTCCATCAATCCGACTTTGTGTCCAAGCTTCGCAAGGGCCAAAGCAAGATTTACGGCGACAGTGGTTTTCCCCACGCCACCTTTTCCGCTGGCAACTGCTACGAGATTCTTCACGCCGGGAATTGGCTGACGTACGGGCTGCTGCATGGGACCTGTTCCTGGCGGCATTTTAGTTGATCCTTTGGACTTGCTCTTGCGCTGGTACGAAATTATTTCAGTTCAGAACAATTCACGTTCGCGATAATTGAATGATCCGCACGTCCCGATCAGACATTCGCGCCGTGACACTTCTTATATTTCTTTCCTGAGCCGCAGGGACACGGATCGTTGCGTCCCACTTTAGCGGCTGCGCGAACGGGTTTCGGGGCTTCGGCTTGCGCCGGGCCGGTCTGGTATTGCAGGTCGCGCTGCTGCCTGGCCTGTTTGCGTTCAATTTCGCGCGCGACAGAAGGCAAATGTTGCGGTTCACCATCGCCCGAAGAGGCTCGCGCCGCAGCGCTAGCCATAGCGTTCCGCGCATCCGCCCTCGGAGGCCGCGGCGGTTCGGGACGCTGCTCCAATTGCTGCGGCGGCTCTCCTTGCTGCACCTGGATGTGGAATAAATAACGCACCGTTTCATTGTCGATGCGCGCCATCATGTCTTCGAAAAGGGTGAACGCTTCCTTTTTGAACTCAACCAGCGGATCCTTTTGGCCGTATCCGCGCAGCCCGATGCCCTCTTTCAAATGATCGAGCGAAAGAAGGTGATCCTTCCATTGCGAGTCCACCACGTCGAGGATGATGCGGCGTTCCAGCCAGCGCATCAGGTCGGCGCCAAATTGCGTTTCCTTTTCCGCGTAGCGAGTGTTCACCGCTTCCGCAGCCGCATCGGAAAGCGCATCATGGGTCAACGTGCCGGGATCGGCACCGGCGGCTTTCGCGTCGATGCCAAACTGGGCATTCATTTCCGCCAAAAACTGCGTGGTATTCCATTGATCGGGATGCTGTTCGCGCGGGCAAAATGTGTTTACCAGCTCGCGAGCTACATCTTCCGCGATGCCCAGAACATAATCGCGCTGATCTTTGCCTTCCAGCGCTGAGCGGCGAATGCCATAAATGGTCTCGCGCTGCTTGTTCATTACATCGTCGTATTCCAACAAATGTTTACGAGCATCGAAGTTTTGCGCTTCCACGGATTTCTGCGCGTTTTCGATGCGCCGCGAAATCAGGCCAGATTCGATGGGCACACCTTCGGTCATGCCCAGGCGGAACATCAGGGCCTTGACGCGTTCGCCGCCAAAAATGCGCATCAAATCGTCTTCCAGCGATAGGAAAAAGCGAGACGATCCGGGATCGCCTTGTCGTCCGGCACGGCCACGCAATTGATTGTCGATGCGGCGGGCTTCATGGCGTTCGGTACCAAGAATGTGCAACCCGCCGAGCGCTACGACTTCGTCGTGTTCCGCTTTGCACTGATCCGCGAATTGGTTGTAAACGGGCTTCCACTGGTCGGCGGGAACCTGGAAAATTCTGCCTTCGTGCTGGAACAAGACCATAGGCGCTACAAGAGCTGCGGTGCCGTCGCCGGCTCCATCGACAGCGGCGATTACCGCGGGAGCCGAGGCATACGGCATAGCCATTTTATTTTTGAGGAAATAATCGCGCGTCATCTGCTCGGGATTGCCGCCGAGCAGAATGTCCGTGCCGCGGCCGGCCATGTTGGTGGCTACCGTTACCGCTCCCTTGCGTCCGGCCTGGGCGACGATGCGAGATTCACGCTCGTGTTGTTTGGCATTCAAAACTTCGTGCGGAATTTTTGCCGCTTTCAACAGAGCGGCGATCGTTTCGGACTTTTCGATGGAAATTGTGCCGACCAGTACCGGCTGGCCGCGTTCGTGATAATGGCGAATGCCGTTCGCGAAGGAATCGTCTTCCTGCATGATGCCGTTTACCACGGCGGTGAATTTTTCTTTTTCGGTGCGATAAACGATGTCGGGATGCTCTTTGCGAATCAAATTCCGGTTGGTGGGAATGACGACGACATCGAGGTTATAAATCTTGCTGAATTCGGCAGCTTCTGTTTCCGCAGTACCGGTCATACCAGCGAGTTTCTTGTACATGCGGAAATAATTCTGGAAGGTGATGGTGGCGAGGGTCTGATTCTCGCGCTCGATCTTCACGCCTTCCTTGGCTTCCACGGCCTGGTGCAATCCGTCTGACCAGCGGCGGCCGGGCATCTGGCGCCCGGTAAATTCGTCGACGATGATGACTTCGCCATTTTTGATGACGTAGTCCACATCATTTTTGTACAGCGTGTGCGCCCGTAGCGCCTGGTAGACATGGTGAATCGATTCCATGTGCGCCGGGTCGTATAAATTGCCGAGACCGAGCAGTCTCTCCGTCTTGCTGACGCCTTCTTCCGTCAGCGTCGCGGTGCGATGTTTTTCATCGATGGTGTAATCGATGTCCTTGATCAACTTAGGAATGATCTTGTCAATCTTGGCGTATTTGTCGGTGGACTCTTCCGAAGGTCCGGAAATAATCAAGGGCGTCCGTGCTTCGTCGATAAGGATGGAGTCCACTTCGTCGACGATAGCGAAGTGATGACCGCGCTGGACGCAATTAGCGAGGTCATATTTCATGTTGTCGCGGAGATAGTCGAAGCCAAATTCGTTATTCGTGCCGTAGGTAATATCCGCGTGGTAGGCCGCGCGGCGCTGCTGATCGTCCAGATCGTGCACGATGACGCCGACGTTCAGGCCCAGCGCGCGATACAAAGGGCTCATCCACTCGGCGTCGCGGCGCGCCAGATAATCGTTAACGGTAACAATGTGTACGCCCCGCCCGGCCAACGCGTTCAAACAGGCGGGCAAAGTAGCCACCAGCGTTTTTCCTTCGCCGGTTTTCATTTCCGCGATTTTTCCTTCGTGCAGAACCATACCGCCGATCAATTGCACGTCGAAATGGCGCATGTTCAGAAAGCGCCAGCCCGCTTCACGCACCAGCGCAAATGCGGGCACGATCGCTGGTTCCAGGGCCTGTTGCATCAGCTCGCGAAAAGTGGATTCAGCGGGATCCGCGTCCTTGAGGCGCTCCTGTACCTGGGCCTTCAGCTCCGCAAAGCGCAGCTTCAAATCCTCATCGGATAGCGCCTTCATCTCCGCTTCGCGCGCGTTGATCGAAGCTATGAGGGGCTGCAGCTTCTTAACGTCGCGCTCGTGTTTGGTGCCGATAAATCGCGCGACAACTCTATCCAGTATTTGTGCTGCTTCCATGTAATGGTTCGCCGTTTCCTGACGGTGTTGTGCGTGTAGGCCGGAACAGAGCTACAGCAATCCGAGTACGATCATCTTATTCTAACTGGTTGGATGCATTCGCGCCAAGAATCGCAACATGCGGCCACCCAAACGGCAAGTTCGTTTAAGCGGTGGATCTGCAGCGCGTATCGGTCCGATCTAGACACAATGAATCCCAAAAACGACCATATTCACCGCTAGGGTAGAGTTTCACTGGATCGAAGTACTTTGATTTCAGTCGGAGTGCGTCAGGCCATTCGGCCTACAAGTTGCGTGTAGGCCTGCTCGGAGCGTGTGTGGAGGAGTCAGCCATGCAAAACCTTTGGCAGGACCTGCGGTATGGGATGCGCATGCTGGCGAAGACTCCCGGCTTCACGGTAATCGCGGTACTTACGCTGGCACTGGGCATTGGCGCGAATACTGCAATTTTCAGCGTTCTTGATTCCGTTTTGTTGCGTTCGCTGCCCGTCCCCCACCCTAAGGATCTGGCCGTTCTAACCGACCCAGATGAACACGGTACACACTTTGGAAGCCAGACCGGCGGCCGTTCGCTGCTGGCCTATTCGGAGTTTGAATACCTGCGGGATCACAACCAGGTCTTCTCGGAAATGTTCGCTGCGGATAGCAATTTGCCGGAGCTGGAGGTGACCATCGCAGCCTCCTCACATTATGGGCAAAAAGAAACTGCGCGAGTCCGTCTCGCCAGTGGCGATTATTTCGACACGCTCGAGATCAGACCGGCTGCCGGGAAGCTGTTTACCTCGGAAGTGGATCGCGCGCGTGGTGCTTCTCCAATCGCGATGATCAGTTATGCATTCTGGAAGCAGCGCTTTGGTCTGAATCCCGCCGCCCTGGGCCAAAACATTCAGATTTACAACACTGCATTTGAGATTGTGGGCGTCACTCCGCCCGAATTTTTTGGCGAGACTGTTGGCGAAGCGCCGGACATATGGGTTCCGATAATGATGGAGCAAGCCATCTATCCGGGAAAAGACTACCTCTCCCCTTCCACTCAGGGAATTCTGAACCAATACATGTGGCTGCAGGTAATTGGGCGTCTAAAGCCGCGAGTCACCTTTGATCAGGCTAAAGCCAGTGTGAACGTGAGTTTCAAAAACCTGCTCGAATCGAAGATCGGAACTTTATCGCCTGAAGATCGGCGTACGGGCCTCGATCAGCGCATTGATTTGCAGCCGGGCGCGCGTGGTTCTTCGGCGCTTCACGGGCGGTTAGGCCAGCCTCTAAAGCTGTTGATGGTGCTGGTCGGGTTGGTGTTGCTGATCGCGTGCGCCAACGTCGCCAATCTATTACTGGCGCGCGGAGAGGCGCGGCAGAAAGAATTTGTGATGCGCCTGGCCATGGGCGCGGGCCACTGGAGATTGATCCGGCAGATGCTCACAGAAACTCTTCTCCTGGCCATTCTTGGCGGCATCGCGGGAGTTGCGCTGGCGCAATGGGCTGATGTCTTGCTGCTGCGCATGGTTTCCGCCCAAGCGGGAATGTCGGCCATCCAGCTAAATCTGCAGCCAGATGCTCGCATGCTGGCTTTTACCCTGGGCCTTACATTACTGACCGCCATACTTTTTGGCCTGGTTCCCGCTTTACACGTCACGCGCATAAATCTGTCGCCAATTCTAAAATCCACCAACACGGGTTCAAGCGGCGGGAGCGGGTTGCGGCGATTACCCGTCGGAAAGTTGCTGGTCATTGCTCAGGTCGCGGTGTCGCTCATTTTGCTGGTTGCCGCGGGGCTTTCGGTGCGCAGCCTCGCGAGATTGAGCGAAGTACATCTCGGCTACGATCGTGAAAATCTGCTGCTTTTCCGGATTGACCCACTCGCCGGCGGCTACAAGGGCCCAGCTATTACGAATCTCTATCAACAGGTGCTGGGCCGGATATCAGTCGTCCCGGGCGTTCGCGCCGCTACCGTTTCACACAACGGATTATTCAGCCATGCCGAATCTGGCGATCCCATCTCTGTGGAAGGTTTCACTCCAAAACCGCGGGAGGATATGGATTCGCGATTCGATCATATCGGCCCGGGCTACTTTTCAACCATGGGCATACCCATCGTGATGGGGCGGGAATTAGGACCACAAGACACGAATGGAATTCACACCGCTGTTATTAACCAAACCTTCGAGAAGCGCTTCTTCAGCGGAGCGAACCCCATTGGAAAACACGTCCGTGACACCTATCCCGGGAATCCCGCGGATATGGAAGTTGTGGGGGTAGTGGCGGACGCAAAATACAACAGCCTGCGAGAGAATTCCGTTCCGCGCATTTACGCAGCACTCTTTAATCCCATGTGGGACCAGAACTCCGCGGTATATGAAGTCCGTACCTATGCGGATCCAGCTGCGGTAAGCGCGACTCTCCGTCAGGCAGTGCAGGAGACCAGCGCATCCCTGCCGCCTATTACGATTCACACCATGTCGGGACTGGTGGACGACTCGCTGCAAACCGATCGATTTATCGAGAAATTGTCGGGCGCGTTCGGCGTTCTCGCCCTGGCGCTCGCCAGCATCGGCCTTTACGGCATCATGGCCTATACCGTAGCGCGGCGTACCCGCGACATCGGCATCCGGCTGGCACTGGGGGCCGAGCCGGGAAATGTTCTACGGCAAGTGCTGGTGGAAACGCTCGCTCTGGTTTTGATTGGAGTTGCTATTGGCGTGCCGGTAGCTGTCGGCGGAACTTTCTTTGTGCGCACCATGTTGTACGGGTTGGGGGTCGCCGACCCGGTTGCTCTCACGTTTGCCGCTGTACTGTTGATGTGCGTCGCGGCACTCGCGGGTTTTTTGCCGGCGCGGCGCGCATCCAGAGTTGATCCTATGGTGGCTTTGCGCTACGAGTAACTGATTTTGCGTGGCTCGAATTGTGGTATTTTCTCGAACTTCATTTCATCAGTTCGTTGACTTCGCTGTAAGAAATGTTGCGATCCAGGAAGGTATTGTAGGTACCCTTTTGCAGCAACTCGTCCGCAGCATCCCTTGCGAGGGCCAGTGTGGCGCGCATAATTCCTGAACCTACGCTCAACCGCGCTATCCCGATGCGTTGCAAATCAGCCACCGGCGGCATCCCGGAACCAGCCAAAACATTAATAGGTCCCACCACACTCTGAACCAGCTGTGTAAGGGTGGCCATATCCGTGACACCCGGCACGAACAGACAATCTGCGCCAGCCTCGCGATATGCAGTGAGCCGGCGAACGGTCTCAGCGAATCTGCCGGCAGGCTCACCGACTTTGGCCAGGTATACGTCCGTGCGTGCGTTGATGACCACGGGAACATTGGCGTTCTCTGCCGCTTTATGCGCTGCTCGAATGCGCTCGATTTGCTGTTCCATTGTAAACAACGGTTGCGAGGCGTCTCCGGTAGCGTCTTCAAGATTGACACCGATCGCGCCTGCGTTGATGACGGCGCGAATCGATTCGCCGAGCTCTTTTGGCGAGTCCGCGTAACCCGACTCTATGTCAGCGGTGACTGGCACATCTACCGCGTTTGCAATACGCGCGATCGCTTCCAGCATTAATTCTCGGGGCACGTTTTGTCCGTCCGCATAGCCCAGTGTCGCGGCAATTCCTGCGCTGGTTGTGGCAATCGCTCGTGCGCCGGCTTTCACAAACAATCGCGCGGTTACGACATCCCACGCGTTGGGGAGAATTAACATGGGAGGTGCTTGGTGCATGTTACGAAAGGCGTCCGCTTTGGATTTGAGTGCCAGGGTCATTTGTTTTCTCCGGATGCTTCATGACCTAAACAAACCGGCCATCAAGAAACGGTTCATGATGTATAACGTCTAAGCGGAAAAGTCGTTGCCGCGAACGATATTATGATTAATTTGAAGGCAATTGGTCGGGTCTTTTTTGCGATTCCCATCCTGATATTTGGCATTCAATACCTTACCTACGGACGATTTGTTCGGGGATTGCCACCGGTACCGCCATGGGCTCCAGGCGGAGCGGCGGCAGCTTATTTGACGGGAGCGTTGCTTGTTGCGGCCGGTGTTTGCATCTTGACGAACGTTCAGGGTCGGTTGTCGGCCGCAGTATTAGGTATGTTCTGCTTCGGGTGCGCTGCAGCTTTGCATACGATGAAACTAAAGCTGGTCATACATCAGGGTGGCGAACGGACCGGCGCTTTCGAAGCACTGGCACTTGGTGGCGCGGCTTGGGTGCTGGCCGGATGCTCACCTGCCGGCGTGGACATTTTTCACGGATGGCAACGACTTACGGCGGTACTCGGCAAGGCCGGGCTTTATCTGTTTGCGTTTTCCATGCTGATTTTCGGCGTGCAACACTTCATGTATGCACCGTACATCGCCACGCTGATCCCGGCCTGGATGCCCGCACACTTGTTCTTAGCGTACTTTACTGGGGTTGCGTTTATCGCCGCCGCAATTGCAATAGCGAGCGGAATACAAGCGCGTCTCGGAGCCGTGTTGTTAGGCCTAATGTTTTTTTTGGACAGTATTGCTGCATGCGCCGCGGGTATTTGCTCATATCCATAATAAAGATGAGCTGACCAGCTTATTTGTGGCTTTGGCGATGAGTGGGGGTTCCTTCATCGTGGCCGGAGCGGTATCAAAATCAAGGTAAGAAGTGCACGAGGTCAACGCGTGGAAAAGATCGATTTCGCGCCTGGGAAAGTGCTAAAGCCAGTCCGCGGGAGGAGCGGCCAAAGACCAGAAATTCGCAGAAGGCTGCTCAAATTCAATACCCACTCTGGTTAATCCTGCGTGAGGAAGTCCGATATACACTATCTGGCCCTCGAGTTCATCCCAGTTTCTTCGATTAAATAACTGCACTTTTTGGCCGAGGGTAACGCTCGCTTTCAGTGCCAGCAACACGCCATGAGCGCTGGCGCTCAAGGTGAACGTCAGTTCGCGAAAATCCTGCTGGTCGTTGGTGAGCCCTTTTACAACTAGCGGCACATCCAGCGGAATTCTTTGGCTACGTCTTTCTGCAATGGCGTTTGGCATATATTCACCTGCAGCTCGATCGGATGCTTGGACGAAGAATCGTAAGGACCGGTTTCAGACTACCGAATCCAGGAGCCAGAATCTACTGGCCTTTGGTACCAAATAACGGATGGTCATTCGACTGGTTTGTTGTAGCGGCGCCGGATTTCATACCTAAGAGTTCTCTCAGATTCTTCGGCACTTGCGTTGACTGTAATTCCCCAAGCACATAACATCTTCGCGGGGCACACGTTTCCACTTGATCGGCCAAACCATCTCTCATTACCGCATTCTGGAAAGTCTCGGGGGCGGTGGCATGGGCGTGGTTTATAAAGCCGAAGATACACGGCTAAACCGGCTGGTGGCGCTAAAGTTTCTGCTCGAAGACGTAAACGCTGATCCTCAGGCCCTGGCACGTTTTCGCAAGGAAGCACAAGCTGCTTCCGGCTTGAACCACCCCAACATTTGCACCATTTATGACGTGGGCGATGATGCTGGTCGCGTCTTTATCGCCATGGAATACCTGGAAGGTCAGACGCTGCGGCATTTCATTCAAAGTGCCTCGGTTGATCTTGAGGGCACTCTCGATATCGCCATTGAAATAGCTGATGCTTTGGATGCCGCGCACGCTGCCGGCATCGTGCATCGCGATATTAAGCCTGCCAACATTTTTATCACCAAGCGCGATCACGCCAAGATTCTTGACTTCGGGTTGGCCAAGATGTCTGCAAAGAATGATGGCCCAAGGGTAGACACCCAGGCCACTATCGAGCAGGAGCAGCTCACCAGTCCCGGCACGACGGTAGGCACCATCGCTTACATGTCCCCTGAACAAGTACGCGGAAAAGAGCTGGACGCGCGCACCGACCTGTTTTCCTTCGCGGTGGTGCTATATGAAATGGGCACCGGACAATTGCCGTTTCGCGGTGATACCTCCGGTGTAGTCTTCGAGGGAATTCTTAATCGCACTCCGACACCGCCGCTGCGCATCAATCCAGACTTGCCCGCGAAGTTTGAGGAAATCCTCCAGAAGGGACTCGAGAAAGACCGCAATCTTCGTTACCAGCATGCCGCCGACATGCGCACGGACCTGCAGCGTCTGAAGCGCGACCTCGATTCCCAGCGCTCGGCCAGCATCTCAGAAACGGAATATTTGCCGGCGGCTGTCTCCTCAAGTTCTATACCAACCCAAAGCTCGGCGACACATGCAAGTGGTTCATCCAAGGTGGTGGCGGCAGCCCGGCAGCATAAGTTCAGTTTCTCCGCCATGGCGTTCGTCGTTTTGTTAGTGCTCGGGGCCGCAGGTTACGGAATTTATTCTTTTTTCAATCGCTCCCAGCCGGCTCCGTTCTCAAATTTCGTGGTCACCCAGGTAACCAATACGGGAAAAACTCAGCAAACTGCAGTTTCACCTGACGGCAGGTTTCTGGTAAGCGTACAGAAGGACAACGGACAAGAGAGCCTGCGGCTGCGCAACATCGCTACTGCCAGTGATACGCAAGTGGTCCCTAGCAGAGGACAAAAATTTACTTCGCCCGCATTTTCGCCTGATGGTAATTACATTTATTTTCGTGAAACGGCGCCTGGCATGTCCGGGCTTTATATCCTGTATCGCGCGCCGGTGTTGGGAGGGAAGCCTGAGGTCGTTGCCAGAGACGTTGACAGCAACGTAAGCTTTTCTCCCGACGGCAAAAACATTGTATTTATTCGCGCCAACGATCCAGAGATCGGGAAGTGGCGGCTGATTGAAGCTAAAGCAGATGGCTCAAACGAAAAGGTTCTATCCATTTCGCCAGAACAAAATGGCGAAAAAACGGTGGCCTGGTCGCCCGATGGCCGCCGAGTGGCGGTTTCTCTTGCTCTTATTGGCGGCAGGGTACTCGGCACGATTTCCATGTTCGATTTTGCAAGCGCGCAACTCAGCACTTTCGTGGAGTTTAGTGACAAAGCTCCGCGTCAGCTGGCGTGGCTTCCCGATGGCCGTTGGCTGCTGGCAGTCTATGGAACAAGAGGCGAAAGTTTCGCGCTCCAGGATCAAGTCGGAATATTTTCGTATCCCGGCGGAAAATTTCACACGGTCACGAATGACACCAATAATCATGCGACGCTGACGCTTTCAAGCGATGGACACTCGCTCGCCACGGTCCAAAATCAGTTGACCAGTGAAATTCAACTCCTGCCATCCTCAGGAACGGGATCCGCATCGCTTGTTCCGGGTCTCCCTGCCCAGGGATTCATTGCCGGTTTCGATTGGCTGGGAAATGACGAGCTGGTCCTTTCTAAAGGCTCACGCCTCTTGCGCTTGAAAATTGACGGCAGCAACTTATCAACCATGCTGAATGATCCGGCCGCCTTTATCAACAGTGTTGGTACCTGCGGCAGTAAAGATTCGATTGTACTGACTTGGTACTTCCACGGCGGGAATAGTGGAGAAAGAATCTGGCGCACCGACGCGGAGGGGTCCGCTCCCACCGCTTTGACTCCCTGGGAAGATCTTCAAGTGTGGCAATGCTCAAAGGATGGCAAGTGGCTGTATAAATCAGCTATAGGTGGAAATTCCGATATTCGCCGATTGTCCCTGGTTAAAGGAGGAAATGACGAAGCGTTGCCCGGCACAACTCTTCCTAACGCCCTGTTGATGGGAACCGCGCTATCGCCGGATGGCAAGATCTACGCCCGGCTGGTTGCTGAGGAAAATTCGGAAACCCGCAACTATACTCAAAAAATCGTGCTGCAGAATTTGGATGAAGACTCGAAGCCATCAACGCATACAATCGTTCCCGACGCCGCCCGAAACTTCGTTTTTCACGGATCGTCTCCCGACGGTTCATTTCAATTCGCACCCGATGGAAAAGCCTTGGCTTTTGTGGTGGAAGAAAAAGGCGTCGACAACATATGGCTGCAGCCGCTGGACGGATCAAACGGCCACCAGATCACGAACTTTAAGTCCGAGGAGATTACCGGCTTCCGGTGGTCTCCCGACGCAAAACACCTGGCCGTAGTACGCCATCACAACAGTTCAGATGTTATTCTTTTGCGCGATGCGGCGGTGTCTTCGCAATAAAGGAACACCAGAACCGACCGCGGTCGCGCGACGTTGAGGGTATAAGCGAATCTAGCGGGCAGTTGCAGCTTTAACTGGCGAAGCCGCAGTGACAACGTCTTCTTCGATGGCCGGCGCCAGGCGGGTAAGTTTTCCGGCGAGCAAGCGTCGGTATTTGGTGCGCTCGTCGAGATTCATGTCCACAATTTCAAAGGCCATGTCTTGCGCGCGATAATCGCGCATTAACGCGGTGGCTTGCAAGCTGCGCAAACCCAACTGCAGCCTGAGTTGGACTTGTGTTCCAGGTGCGAGATGGCGGTTGATAGTAGCCAGCCCGCCGGCCAGACTGGCGGTTTTTATTTCCAGGCGGCAATTCTCTTTCAAGTTGGTGCTGAAAGCGGTGAGCGGCTTCCTGAGGCGTACGCGCGTGTGTCTGCGTTGCCGAACAAATTTGGAGTTGGCCAAAATTGTTAAGGGAGCAAGCGTCAGATCTTCATTTTCGATGCCGCTCTTGGGTAAAAACTCCTGAGCCCACGCGAGATCGAGCTTTTCGAGCGCTTGCAGAGCGGCGATGCGCAGCTCCTGCGAATGCGTCCAGCCAAACACTTTTTTTCCACCGGCAACACGTTTCAGCGCAGCCACCGATTCCGTTGCAGGAATGCGGCCTAGCGCCTCCACGGCTTTCACGCGTAGATACTGGCCGGAGCCGATGGGCAGATCGCCGTCGACGATGGTCAACAAGCGGCCAAGAGCTTCGCGATCGGCGGACACCCCGATTTCATCGATGACCAGCGGCATCACCAACGGATCGACATAGTCCAGAATGTCCAACAAAATCCGGCAGCGCCCCGCGGCCCCGCTGCCCGAAACCTGGCGCACGATGCGATCCTGGGCACTACGCGAAAAGTCCTTGATGCGCGCCGGCAGAAACACCTCCACGGCTTGTGGATCCAGTTTGCTAAGCAATCCGACCATTTCAACGGCTTCCGTAACCGGTCCGCCGCGAAACGCGCTGCGCAAATATTGCAAGCCTTCTTCAGCCAGATCTCCGGCCAGATTGGCGATGTGCTCTGCATCCTCACGCTGGCTGCATTTATTAAAACGTGCCGAAAGCTGTTCCATGGCTGCTTGCGGCAAGAGCTTTAGGACTCCCGTCAAGCCAGCAGCAGCCTGCCGTACGCGCAGAGCTTCATCAACGAAATCGGGCACGCGCTCTTCGATACCCATTTTGCCCCGCAAATTGCGCGCGATTCCCGGACGCTGGGCTTCAACGCCATCCAATAATTCGAGCGCCTGCTCCATGGCGGAAAAGGAGCGACTCGATGCGGCTTCCTGGCTGAGCCGCACGAACGCAGCGCTGATCATACCTTGCACTTCCGCATCTTGCTCGATACTCAGGCGAAGGCCGACGTGACGCAGCGCTTCTCCAAGAAGTTTTGGATCGGCTTTGGAATAAAGTTCAGCGAGCTCGGATAAACCGGCAGCGGCTTTTTTGCGCGCATCGGCTTCTTCGTTGTCGGCACAGGAGGCATAGTTTTGCAGAATCTCAATGGCTTCCGCGACATTTCCCTTTTCAAGCAGGCCCGCGACGTAGGACCGCACGTTACGCGGTGGAATACACCAGGCATCTTCGGAAAGCAAAACACGTTGCTTGCCGCTGTCCGGAACGGCAGCCCAGAATTGGCGGTCGAGAATTTCGCGGTGAGACTCCACGAGAATTCCCGCGTCAGTCATTTTATTTTCGTGCGCGCCGAGAATGTTACGGAGACTTTCAATCTCCTGATTCATGCGATCGAGCATCTGGCGGACGGCGCTGACTTTTACATCACCGTGCTCGAACTGCTCCAGCGCGAAACGGATGGCGAGGTGTTCAGCCAATTGCACGAGCATGGTTTCGTCGGGTTTGGCTTGGCTGGTTTGGGCCGCCAAACCTGCGATGGCCTGACGCAGCGTGGCCTGCGCGGTGCCTGGCAATTGCGCAATTTGCTGTTGAAATGTACCCGCGCCGGCAATTCCACCTTGACCGGAAGCGATCTGGCCAAAGCTTGTAAGCGCGCCAAGAATCCTGAACATCTCAGCTTCACTGGGCGCCACGGTTCTTCCATCCGAATAGCTTGGGACTAGGCCTTCTGGCACGGCCGCGCCAGCGGGGATCCAGTAACCACCCGCGTCACCACCCCGGGATGAAGACGAAAGATCGCTGCCCAGACCAGTTGCAAATGCGACGTCCGGATTACCTGTTCCCGGAACGCCGGGCCCAGTTGTCGGTAGTCCGCGTGCGCCTAAGCCTGAGCCCGTGCCTAAGCCTGAGCCCATGCCTAAGCCTAACCATGTGCCTGGGCCCACCGGCCCGGCAGATCCTGAGCCACTGGCACTAGCGCCCTCGGCGTGCGAGCCTTGCGCTGCGGTGATTAACTCCAATAATTTTTTGGGATCGTTGAGCCACTGTTTGAATTGATCCTGGCCGGCATCGCCGAGCGAGGCAACGGCAAGCTGCGCGGCTACGCTTGCGTCTTTCAGGCGCGCATCGGTAGCAATGAAGCAAATTTCGTTGATGCGCACGCCGCGCGCTCCCACCAGAGCGTTTTTGAGTTGCAACACCAGCTCGGCAGGCTTGGCTTTGCTGGTTGGAAAGGCGCGAGCGAAACGCCGCAATTCCTCCTGCGTCACACTGGGAAAAAATTGTACGCTGGCAATTCCCGCGGTAGAAAGCAACAGGGCGAACTGCCTCTCCGCCGGAGCTCCTTCCAGCGGGACTCCATCAAGCAATAATTGTGAGCCGGACGCACCCAGCAGCAGACCAGATTCTGATGCTGGAGGTATGGCGCCTTGCAGCTCACGCCAGGCGATGTCCAGATGCTCGATAGTGCGGACATGGTCGTAACCGTAGAGGCGGGCGAACTTCAATAGAATATTCAGGCTGCGCACGAAAGCGCGTGCTGAGGCTGAGTGTGGATCTATTTTCATGATGTCCCGGAGAGCCCGGCAATAGGACTTCCTCTCTAGTACCCTAGGTTCCAGAATGGTCCCGTGCAATGGTACATAGGTCCTATGTGCCCAGCAGGTCAAGTAACGGGCAGGTGGCAGCGTATCCGAGCGGGTTACACGCTTCGACCGAAGGTATTGCGATGGCGACTTAGTTCTTGAGGGCAATGCGACCGCGGCGCCGGCTGCGATTGATAGGGGCCGGGGATGCAGGCAGCGAGCCAAGTTCAAGTAGCAATTTTCTGAGCCGAGCGCGCTCTTCCAGGTCCATTTCCACGAACTCAAAAGCCAGGGCCTGCGGACGGGCACCGCGAACGATCGCTTGAGCTTTAATGGGTCGTACGCCTGAAGATATCTTCAAAACGACAATTGAACCAGGCGTCAAATTACGTTCGCCGGAACCGATGCCGCCGCCAAGGTTTAGCTCCGGGATAGACAACTTGAAATTCTCCCTGAGATTGGTGGTGGTCATAATCACGTTGCGAGAGAGTTTCAAGCGCGCGTAACGACGCTGGCGAATGACGGAGGCATTAGGCTCGGGGTCAGTGGGTCCGAGCGCCAAATCCTTGTGATCGATCCCGCAGCTGCTCACTTTTTGAGTTCCGAGAGGCGGATTAACCAGGATTAAAGCCTGCGCAGCGGCGATGCGCAACTCACTGGGATAGGTCCAACGCCATAATTGCTTGGCATCCAGAATGCGCTCAAGGGAATGGCCGGCGCGCGTTGCACGCAGTCGCCCCAGAGCCTCGACGGCTTTAACTCGGGCAAAGCCTGCGGTTTGGTCGTCGTCGACCAGATGCATGAGCTTGGTGATGCACTCGGGACGCCCAGACATGCCCATTTCGTCGATCGCCAGAGGGCGAATCATGACGTCAAGAAAATCGTAAACGGCGACCAGTAAACGGGCGCGCTGCTCAGCGGGGACGGAAGAGAGTTGACGGACCGTGCGGTCGTGCGCCGCGCGTGGCCATTGTTCAAGACGGCCAGGGAGCAATTTTTCGACGGTGTCCGGATCGAGTTGACTAAGAAGACCGATGACTTCGGCAGCTTCCGGCGCGGGGGCGGTCTGCAAGGTTTCAATCAAGCGATGAGTGGCGTCATCACCGAGAGCGCGAGCCATGTTCCCCAACAACTCGCAATCTTCGCGAAATCCACAGTGCCCAAATCTGTTAGTGAGATATTGCAAGGTGGCCTGCGGCATTAGAGCCAAAATTTCAGGCAAGCCATCAGGGATCTGGCCGCCGCGCAGCGCCTCCTCGACGAATTCCGGGAGACGTTCCTCGGCGCCGATGCGGGGGCGTAAGCTTTGTGTAGCACCAGGACGTTGGATCTCAATGCTTTCTAGAGAAGCCAGGGCCTGATGAATTGCGGCATAGCAACGCTTGGCTGCGGCCTCCTGGCTGAGACGAACGAAGGTCGCGCCGACGAGCACTTGCAGTTCCGGCTCGCGTTCTACCGCAAGCTGGTTTCCGGTGCGGCGAATGGCGTCCATAAGCGTACTGCCGTCACCGCTGCCATAAAGCTCGGCGAGATCCGAAATCCCGATCGCCACAGTCCTTCGGGCTTCGGGCGCATCCATGGCGATACGGTTGGCGTAATTCAGTAGAACTTCGTTGACGGTTTTTAGTTCGCCGCGACGTAGCATATCTTCGAGATAGACGCGAATATTGCGAGGTGGAACACACCAGGCTTCTTCGGAGATCAAAACTTCTTTTTTGTTTTCTTCCGGCACCTGCAGCCAAAATTCCTGATCAAGGAGATCGGTGTGGGATTGTACGGAAAGACCGGCGCCGGCCATCATCTCTTCCTGCGCGCCGAGTATCTTGCGCAAGGCTTCAATCTCCGTATTCATACGATCGAGAACCTGCTTGACGGCGTTGACGCGTAATTCGCCGCGCTCGTAACTGTCCAGCGCGAAGCGAATGGCCACGTGCTCCGCGAGCTTCAGCAGCATGGGCTTGTCCGGCGCTTCGGTGGGCGCCTGGGCGGCCAAACCGGCCAAGGCCTGCTGCAACGTATGCTGCGCGCGAACGGGCACAGCGCTGAGCCGGGATTGAAATGTCGGCATATCCATGCGGGCATCCGGGCTCTTGCGCGACTTTCCGAGTTGCGAGAACAAACTCAAGACCGACCGTATTTCTTCTTCCGCCACGGAGTAGTTAGCACCCAGGGTCATAGTGGTAGCGGGTAGCATTGAATCAGGCGACCCCGAGGCGTTCGTTCTCAACAACGCCGAGGCGGACTGCCACCTGCCGAGTCTGGGAATCTCAGTTCCTGAGCCTGCACCTGACCCGCTCCCACCACCCGTTTCAGTTCCGACTCCTTGGCCGGAACCACTACCAGATCCCGTTCCGCGCCCCGCGCCAGAACCGTTACCGGATCCAAACTTGGAATCGGTTCCACTCCCCGTTCCGAATAGCGACTCGGTTCCTTCGCCCGCCCCGGCACCCCCACGGGGTCCAGACTTGGAGCCGGTTCCACTGGCCGTTCCCGTTCCTTCCCCCGCCCCAGACCCGCCACCCCATCCGAACCCGGGAATAGTTCCACTGCCTCCGCTTCCTAAGCCAGTTTCGGATCCGGTCCCACTGCCCGAACCAAATCCCGAACCCCTGCCACCGCCGGAACCGCCACCACGAGATTCCCAAAGATCAGCTCCACCCGAGCCTCGGGACGGAGCTTCTCCTCCGCCGCCCTTTGAGCCGGAAGTTCCCGGACCACCGCCAGCTCCGCCGCGGGAACTCTCCGCAGCCAGAATCATTTGCAACAATCGGCTAGGATCATTGAACAAGTCTTGGAATTTGTCGCCGGTGGCACCAAGAACTTTTGCGGCCAGGTTCGCGGCGGTTTTTATTCCGGCGACCGAGGAATCTTCTGCAACGTAGCGAATCTCATTCACCTTGATGCCGGTTTCACCCGCAAGAGCGGCTTTCAGTTGATCCGCAAGGGAAGACGGCTTTGCGTTGCCACTGGGGAAGGCGCGAACGAAACGGGCGAACTGAGATTGCGTAAGCGCGGGAGAAAAGTGAATGCTGGCAATACCGGAAGTGATTAGCAGCTGCGCAAAGTTTTTTTCGCCGGCGGAGGCGCCGAGTGGCACACCATCCAGCAAAATTTGATTGCCGGAAGCGCCGAGTAAGAGACCCGTGCCGCCGCTTTCATTCAGGGCGCTACGTAATTCCTTCCACGTGGTTTCAAATTGAGCGGCGGTGCGCACATGCCCGAACTCATAGAGGCGGGCGAGTTTCAACAAAATGTTAAGGCTGCGAACAAAGCTGCGCGAGCCACCGCGCGTGTCGATGCTCATGTGCTTTGGCGAGGCACTGCCCCTCCAGAGTTCTACAGTAGGGTTTTTCGACGCACTAAGACAAGCACCGCGGCAGGCGCTGTGGCTATCTGACTAACCCCGCTTACGAAACACCGGATAATTTTTAAGTAAGTCAGGTTGTGCCGGTTGTCTGTGGCTAACGATATGGACGAACGGTCAGATCTGTAAAATTGGCGACCAAAAAAACAAGGCGTCCCGACTTCAGGACGCCTTGTTTAAAGCCTGTCGCCCGATAAATCGGGCGAAGGGAATGAGTTTAGAAGAAAATCTTCAGCGCCAGTTGCAGGGTTCGCGCGTTGCTGGCGAACACTTGCGAAGGGTGGTTGAAATTTGCGTTCTGGGGCTCCAACATAGTCCGTTCGGTACCAGTAAAGCCCAGCGGGGCGATGTCATTAAGGTAGCCACCAACGTACTGCGGATGGTTAAACACGTTGAAGGCCTGGACCTGGAATTCAATGCGGAAGCGTTCAGTGATGGAGAACCGCTTCAGGGCAGTGATGTCAATGTCGTTAATTGGAGCGAGTTGCAGAGTATTGCGTCCGACATTGGCTATGGCTCCCAGACCAGCTTGTACATACTTCGCGCCGGAATTCTTGGCGGCGTAGCCAACGACATTGCCTTCGATGTTAACGCCATCGCCGGGGCAGCTTTTCGCATCGGTAGCGGCGCCTCTGCACAGGACGTTGCCCAGCGCGCAGTCGGCACCGGGAACAACACTGCGGCACAGTGGGACAACCCCTGTTCCTGTGCCAGCGGCTCCTGCGGGATTCAAGATCGGTCGGTCGCCGGCCGCATCGCCGTTCAAGTTGGAGTCCAGAACACTCTGAGCCGTTACCCATTGCCCAGACTGGTAGGTGTAAATGGGCGCGATCTCCCAATTGCCGACAGTATTCTTCAAAAAGCGGTTACTATTCTTGAAGAAGGGCTCGTCATAGATCATCGTGAGAGTCAAACGGTGCCGATGATCAAGGATGGAGTTCGCACGGTCAGCACTCAAGTTCAAGCCATTTTGCGCACGCCGGGGTGCCAAAACTGTGCTGAATACCTCAGCGGTTGCGTCATCAATATTATGGCTGTACGTGTAGGCCAGCACGCCTTGCAAGCCGTGGCTAAAGCGCTTGGTCAATTGTGTCGCCAAGCCGTGATACGTCGATGAAGCCCACGGCTGGTACGAAGTGATTGTGCTCGTAAAGCCAGCGTTAGCGAATGCTGGTACGACGGCACTGTTTCCTGCCTGAACGTCTGCCAAAGAAGTCGTCGAAGCATCCACGGTGGCTTGGTCAGGCGCCGTAAAGAACGTAGGTAACGAATTGCTGGCGGTAACCTTTGGCTGCTTGTTCAGCTGAATCTGAGCTGGCAAATGGATGCCGCGGGTTCCTAGGTAGCGAATTTCAAAGGTGTAGTCGGACCAGAACGTATGCTGGATCCCGAGCGTCCAGTCTATGGATTTCGGCATTTTCTGAAAGTCTGGAAGAAA
>DATHGV010000231.1:0-2520 GCA_035490135.1 Candidatus Methylomirabilota bacterium | reverse complement strand
CGCTCTTTGAGCTGACAATTGAAATCAGACAATACCCGAATGCCTGGTTTGCCAGAAAGGTCACCTCAGGATTCACCCTACATGACCTGGCGCGAATACCATGAATTGACGAAGCACAGTGTCGAATCGCTGCGGCGAACCGAGCACTATCTCGACTGGGCCAATATGCCCAATCCGTTTCGGCATTATGAGGGCGTACCCATCCTCGATTTTCCGGCCGACCCGCCGGCTCCGCAGATTTCAGCTCTCGAAGTACTCGAGGGTAAAACAGGAAATACTTCAGTCAAGGATGGTGCGGGATTCCTTTCGCAGTTGATGTTCTATTCGGCCTCGATTAGCGCGTCCAAAAGAGTCCCGTCAACCGGAGATACATACGTACTCCGCGTTAATCCTTCTTCCGGCAATCTACACCCGACCGAATTTCACTTCTGCACCCATGGCCTCGTCGATTGGTCCGAGGGTCTCTATCATTACCGTCCCTCATCCCACATGGCAGAACAACGCGCCATCGGAGATTTTCGCTGGAAACTTATCGACACCTCTGCTCCGCTTGTTTTCGTTCTGACCAGCATTGCCTGGCGCGAAGCTTGGAAATACCGGGACCGGGCATATCGGTATTGCTTGCACGACATCGGACATGCTTGGCAGGCTCTCACCCTTGCTGCTCGATCCATCGGATGCGAGAGCTTTGCGCTTGGCCATTTCTTAGATGACAGGGTGTCAGAATCGTGTCTCCTCAGTGAGGACGAGTGGCCCATGTTGATCATCGCGCTTCACGGTCCATCCACTCCCGTGAGGAGGCTGGATCCAGTCGAGACGATATTGTTTGGTGGCCAACCCAACCGGCTGTCGGAGGAGGAAGTACCTTATCCACTGATAAAGAGAATCCACGCTGCTACGAAGCTCAACACGGAAGCCACCACTCCTTTTATTGGCCAGCCGAAGTCATCCGGCTGCGGCGAAATCAGCCTGCCACCTCCTGTTTCCACAAGCCGCAGTTTCGGCGATGTCGTTCGTACTAGGCGTTCCGCTCTTGACTTTAGGGGTGGGGGCGAGTCGATCTCACTCTCGCAACTTGCGACTCTCCTCACCTGTACAAAGGAGCCGCTCTTCGCGGATTTCGCTACAGCTCGTTTCGTCCACCTGTATCTTTACGTCCACCGCGTCGAAGGCTTGGCGCCGGGTGTTTACCGCTACTGGCCAGAGCACGCAGAGCTGGAGAAAATCAAAGAAGGAGACCAACACTTAGTAGCGGCTGCTCTCAGTTTGGGACAAGACCTGGCGGCGAACGCTTGTCTAGCATTTTCCATGATCGGCGATCTTGAGAATGCTGCCCGCAACTACGGCGATCGTGGATATCGATACGTGCATTTCGAGGCGGGTGCTATTGGTCAACGAATGTACCTTGCTTCCGAGGCGCTTGGCCTGCGAGCAACAGGCATCGGAGCGTTTTTTGATGAGGAAGTGAACCGATATCTGAGTCTGGGCTCTGAGCTAGGGCAAGTCGTCTACCATTTCGCAATCGGCTACCCGGTTCCCGATCCGCGCCTGGAGGCTTGAAATTAAATGGTCGGCATCCTAGTGCATGGAAACAACCACTTTATTCTGTCCGGACCGTTACCTGACGAAGCCACCGCATTGGCGTTGGTGTGGTACTGGTCCATCATCCAAATTGGTGAGGCAAAATCGTCGTCTTTCGGCCAGTGGCAAATTTGTTCAAAAGAGTTTCGAGAGAACCTGGAATGGGCGGTAATCGTCCCGGGAGACCGTGAAGTTTCTCCGGAAGTGGCGCAATTACTTCGAGAACTTTCCACTCGCGGCGTGGACATCCGGAGATTGCCTACCCGTTGCTGGTAAACTGCAAGGGGAACCGCAGCATAGGGCCATAGTGAAATTCGCAGACGAACTGAAACTCAAACCGTCTGTTTCCGCTGGGGTCAGCGTGACGCAAGAATGCTAGTCATAACCCAGGGAGGATGAATGAACATGCCGGTACGGAGATCGAAAACAAGAATCTTGGTTGATGGCGGTGACCCTGAAGAGACCGTGCGCGTTAAGAGTCTGGTCGGATACGTTGATGGCCAAACTACTAATCCGACTCTAATTGCCAAAAATCCTGAAGTTCAGCAGCTTGTTGCATCCGGCCACAAATTGAGCTCCCAAGAGGTGTTGGACAGAAGTGATAGGATTGCCGCCTAATCTCTCGGCTTTCCTTCTGAGATACACAAGCATTCTTATTGGAAATGGTAAAGAATCATAGATGAGTACAGGTCGACAAATTTCTAAGGCTGAGTCCGGACTCATCATATCCGGTTGGCGTGATTCGGGTGTTGTTATCAAGTCGCAATGCGAGATAGACCCTGTGGCCTTCTCTTTTCGTGGGCGCATTGTAGAATTTAGCGATTCGAGGCGCGTTCGCTTTTTGAATGTTGATGGCAGAGCAGAATTTGCTTTCGATATTGGAGACGATTTCGATTGCTGGTATCTCGAACCACGCGACTTTCCAGAAGATGCCAAAAC
>DATHGV010000230.1:0-4942 GCA_035490135.1 Candidatus Methylomirabilota bacterium | reverse complement strand
GTCGGCAAACCTTACCTAATCGCGTTACGTCAAAGTTGCTCGTTACTCGTCAGCTGCGTCATGGTAGAAGCAGTTATTTCGGAGTTGGAACAGCACTGCGGCTGCGCACCGTCCAGAATGACTTGTGGACAGTCACTTTTGTCCCCGCGATCCTCAACGTTCTTCGAACACGTATTCGTGCTGCGCATCTCGCATGGTCAATGTCCTCTTAGGTCTGGAACCCATTGTCAACTCAAAACCTCTGGCGCCTGGTGCAATGGTGATGAACGACATGGTGCCATCGGGGTTCTTGCGAGAGGCTACTTCGCTTTTCCACTCGCCAAAATCAAACATCGTCGAAGCCCTTGACGTGCTGACGGTGATTTCGCCGAGTGACGAATTGGCGTAGCGTTTGGCAAGCTTAGCCGATTCGTTCCCATCCGCTGGGATAGTGAGCAGTTTGCGATCGGCGGCCAGGCTGGAATAGAAGCTCTTGGCGCCGGCATTGAGCTGCGCATCGGCCTCATGACGCCCGTCAAAAAGAACCTCGAGCAACTTGCGTCTGATCTGATCCCGAAGTAACCAGCCAGGATCGCCGTTCGTCAGGATGACAGCCCCGACGCCTTGCTGCGGCAGCCACATCATGTCGCTGTGATACCCGACCAAGTCGCCACCGTGGTGAACGACCGGTACGCCGTAGGTCGTGTCAACCATCAGGCCCATGCCGTAGGAAACGTCCTTGCCGATATAAACCTGGGGAGCGCGCCGTTCGAGCAACGGTTCCTTCGATATATAAGTATGACCGTCGGGAAGCTTACCTTCGGCGAGTTCCATGGAGACGTATTTCAACATGTCGCGCACACTGCTCCATGCACCTCCGGCAGGGCGTAGAGGTATGACGGCGTCATTGATGGCCGTCAAAGCCTTTGCGGACTTTCCGTCCGCGTCCGGTGAGTGCGCCGTTGCATGATTACCAGAGAGCGCGCGCTTGGAGTCGAACGTTGTCGCGTTCATCTGTAACGGATCGAATACATACGACTGCATGGCGCGATCATAAGCAGCGCCGAGTTCCAGCTGTGGGTAGAGCACGTAGGCGCCGGTGTACCCCGCGGCTGCGGCCATGAGATTCGAATATTGGAACAGCTCACCGAACTTAGAGGTCGGCTGCATGCTCCCGAGCAGAGGGAGCGAGCTGGCGGGCGTAATCTTTCCATATTCGAATATCCATTCCAAATCCTGTCGCGGCATTCCAGTGCAGGCGCAGATGAGGTGTTTGACAAGAACACTGTGCGTTGTCTGGGCGTCGCCGAGTCGAAAGCTCGGGAGCAATGTGGTAACCGGCGTCTCCCAGCTCATGCGGTGCTCATCTACTAGCCTGGCGAGTAAGAGCGTTGTCATGGCCTTCGTGTTCGAGGCCACCATGAACAAGGTGTCGGCATCTGGCTTGTCGCTACTACCAAGCTCTTTGGTGCCGAATCCATCAGCAAAGACCACTTTGCCGTCCTGTACTAAGCCGAAGGCAACTCCGGGGACTCCTAACACCTTCTGTCCGGACTCGATGAAGCGGACGAGTTCCGCAATGCGCGCTTGATCGAGAGCGTTGGCCTTTTTTCCGGCAAATGACTCGCGGCTGTAGCCCTTGGGCAGCAAGCGTCCAAGAATGAGCGCCACTTGAGCGCCACGCTTTCCGGCGACCGCATCCGCCAGGTCTTCTATAACTACAGTCCAATTCGACCCGGAGTAACTAACGAGTGCGGCCACCCCTCGTTTCTCATTAGGCGAGGTACGGTATTCGTAAACGCGACGCTGGCTCCAGCCATCCTTGTCGGGCAGATCATGCGTGACCTTGACGGACCACTTCGCATCAGATTTGTAAGCCTGCCAACCTGCGGCCAACGCTTCATCGGGCCCCGTGGCTTGAACATCGACAAGTGCGACCCAGGAGTCTCCCTCGGGCGCTGTGAGAATTGTCGCTGGGCCCTTATTGCGAATAGACCAATCCTTTGGCGCAACGAAGGCATTGCCGAGAACGGTGGTTTTGGGAGTATCGGCAGCTAGACGCTCAGATGCCTGCTCGGTCGCCGCATTCGCGGCTCGCTGAGCGGATGAGCTTTGGTTTTGTCCGAATACCAATGCGGAACCGAACAATACGACAAAGCCTCGAAGAAGGTTTTTCATGGCCTCGACATCTAACCTCACGCTTAGCGAACAATGCAAGGCGTTTATTTAAAGCCTATTACCCGTGGAAGTTCATCAAGTCGCTGCATATCGCGGCTTGAAAAACGAGAGGCCTTCTTTGAGCGAGCTGTGGGGCACGGCGCGAGTCAGCAAGCCAAGGTTCGTCACAGCTTTCTGATGATCTTGGTTCTATGGCGCCGACGCGATTCCCGCACTCTTCATCATCGACGAGCGCGGCAAGATCATCTACGGCGATGTCAGCCTCGATGCGTCCGTCGAATTCGACCTCGCGCAAAAGCTCGGCCTCATTGACGAAGCAGCGGCAGGTGCCTAGGATGGCCGGGCGAAATAAGTTTGAGATGCGCTTAGGAGGCAGTGACGAATGCGAGCATCAAAGTGCGTGAGCTGGAGCGTGAGAGCTGCAACCGTCGTGGTCGCCATCGGTTCGCTCGGTTTTGCGGCAGCGGCAAACCCGCAGGGATTCGTGAGTAGTGACCTGTCGCGGTTAAGGTCGGTGGGCGGAGTGGCTGCATCGCCCGATGGGAAGCGCGTCGTGTACACCGTCGTCATGCGTGACCGGCCCGGGCGTCCGTACGGTCAATTGTGGATCAGGGATTTGTCCACCCAGAAATCCGTGCGCGTCGGGGGAGACCAGGACGGCGGTGGAAGCGGAGTCTGGTCGCCGGACAGCAAGTGGATCGCCTTTTCGGGACATCAGGGAGACAAGGGCGGACTGTTCGTCGTGCGGCCGGACGGATCGGAGGTAACGTTTGTGGCAGAGGTGCATGGAACAAACAGTCCCTTGCCGGGCGTGGGCAATGATATTTCCTGGTCCCCAGACAGTAAGCAGATTGCATTTGTTTCCTCGACGCCAGATCCGCGAGCGGCCGAGGCTAGCGGCGATCCGATGGTGATTACTCGCTATCTCTACAAGCCCGACGCCGGCGAGGGCTTGACCCGCTTCAACGACAATCAGCGGCTCCATATTTTTGTCGTTGACGTGGCGACAAAGCAGGTGCGGCAACTGACGCAGGGCGATTTCGACGAGCATTCCGTCGACTGGTCGCCGGATGGCAAGAAGATTTTGTTCGGCTCGAATCGCGAACCGAATCAGGATGAATTCTTCAACTACGATCTGTTCACCCTGAATGTCGCAGATGGAAGCATTCAGCGCCTGACCGCCACGGAATACAACGAGTACGACGCCATCTGGTCCCCAGATGGAAAACAGATTGCGTATCGCGGCACTCGCCGCGGAATTACCGACCGCGAGACCACGATGGAGGACACCCACGTCTGGGTGATGAATGCCAACGGAGGCAGCCGCCGCGAAATTGGAGCGGTGATCGACAACCGGCAAGGCGCGCCGCACTGGTCAGCGGATAGCAGCGCACTGTATTTCACAGTGCAGGAGCACGGGAACAATGTGCTGATGCGTCTGCCAGCAAGCGGCGGTACAGCGCAATATGTCGTGAAGGAAAGAGGGGGTGTCTTTTCCTTTTCGGTGAGCAAGGATGGCGGACTCTACTACACCTACAGTTCGCCAAACGATTTGCCACAGCTTTATCAGAGGACCGGAAGCGGCGCGCCAAAAAAGTTAACCGACCTGAACGCGGACGTACTAGCGGGAAAGCAGTTGGGCGAAGTCGAATCGCTCACCTTTATCAGCAACGACAACAAGTTCGAAGTCGAAGCCTTTCTGACCAGGCCAATTGGCATGACCACCAGTTCAAAGCACCCACTCATCGTGAATATTCACGGTGGCCCCCATGGACAGAACGGCCCGGCCTTTAGTTTTCGCAATCAGGTCTTTGCGGCGCATGGCTACGCGGTGCTGAACGTGAACTTCCGAGGTTCGACCGGATATGGCCAGAAATTCGCCGATGCGGTCCTCGGTGACCAAAACGGAAATGAAGCCCAGGACGTGTTATACGGTGTTAGTGCGGCAGTGCGGCGAAATCTCTGGATCGACCGCGAGCGCATGGGCATCGAAGGCGTCAGCTACGGCGGCCAACTCACCGAATGGCTCATCACCCAGACGAATGAATTCAAGGCGGCGATTCCCACGGCCGGAATCGTGAATCTGGTCAGCTACAACTACATGACTTACTACAACCAGTATGAAGAAATGGAATTCGGCCAATTCTTGCATCAGGGCACGCTGATGGATGAAGCCTGGAAGCGCTCGGCCCTGAAATATGTGTCTGCAGCCCACACGCCGACACTAATCGTTCACGGCGAAAACGATAACGACGTCCCGATCGCTGAGGCCGAGCAATTCTTCATCGGACTGAAAGATGTCGGCACGGAGGCCGTTTTTGTGCGCTACCCTCGCGAAGGCCACGGCCTCCAAGAGGTCAAGCACCAGATTGATTGGACCGACCGTTCCATCGCCTGGTACGAAAAGCACTTCCCGAAGCCCGGCGCCGAAGGCGTCACCAACGTCCAGCCGTGAGCGTCAGCTGGCCGATACAGCATCCGCGCTCAATCGATGGCGAGGACCGAAGGAGAGGTGCAATTGATCTGATGAGTGGAATCTCGGCGATGCTTCAGCGGCTTTCCGTTGGGGCAAGCATGCGTCAGTCAAAGCTGCAGCGCACTCGAGCGTGTCTTTCAGTTCATATTGCCACCCGCGATCTTGCGATCTCTTTATCGGTATAGCGGTATACGCGGAAAACATTATTGTTCTGCGCTTTTGCGGTTTCGCTCGCGGGACCGAAATAGGGATTTACGTATTCCCAAACGACTTCACCTTGCGATGTAACCTCGAAAAAGCGTCCGAACC
>DATHGV010000229.1:0-6923 GCA_035490135.1 Candidatus Methylomirabilota bacterium | reverse complement strand
GATTTCTTCGCCGGAGCCCAAATTAACTAGATCCGGTTTGAAATATTTTTCAGCAGCCAGCACGATCGCTTCCGCGGCATCCTCTACATACAAAAATTCCCGTGTGGCGTTACCCGTGCCCCAAGCCACAATTTCTGCAGCATCAGTTTGTTTTGCTTCGATGCATTTGCGAATCAAAGCGGGGATAACGTGCGAACTTTCGAGATCGAAATTGTCGCGCGGCCCGTACAAATTTACCGGCGTCAGATAAATGCCGTTAAAGCCATATTGTTCCCGGTAGGCTTGCAGTTGCACCAGGAGCATTTTTTTGGCCAAGCCATACGGAGCGTTGGTCTCTTCCGGATATCCATTCCAGAAGTCTTTTTCACGAAAAGGCACAGGAGTAAATTTGGGATAAGAGCAAATAGTTCCGGCGCACACGAATTTCTCGATCCCGGTGATGCGCGCCGCTTCGATGACGTTCAATCCCATGATCGCGTTGTCGTAAAAAAAACGCCCGGGATTTTCGCGATTGGCGCCAATGCCCCCAACGACGGCGGCGAGATGAATCACGATGTCCGGGCGAGTGTCGGTATAAAGCCGAAGAGCTTCGGTCTGGATTCGTAGATCGTGCTTTTCGCTGCGTGGCACCACCACCTCTTTAGCCCCGGCGGCGCGCAACTTCTCCACCACGAAGGAGCCAAGAAAGCCCTGACCGCCTGTAACCACAACGCGACGAGTTTCCCAAAAGCCCATGTGCCCTCAATTGCCGGTGATTTCCAAATTATGGGAACGGAAGTTCTAGTGTGACGCTTGTCCCTGAAGCGCTTGAGCCACGCGCGTTACGGAATTGTGCCAGCGGTTCCATGACCCGATCTTTTCTTCAAGGATGGCCTTGCCGCGACCCGGCGATTTCAAGCCCAGAGCTTCGACATCGGCGTCCACCATGATGGCCACGAGGTCGTGGAATTTGATACGCGCTTCCCAACCCAGTGCCGCGCGGGATTTTGAGGTGTCGGCAATCAGCGTGTCGACCTCCAAGGGCCGAAAGTAACGGTCGGAAATCTTCACATGCTTTTGCCACTCCAGTCCGGCGTAGGAGAAAGCCTCTTCCACAAATTCTTTCACCGGGTGCGCTTCCCCAGTGCCGATAACAAAATCATCCGCGGTATCTTGTTGCACCATCTGCCACATAGCTTCCACGTATTCGGGTGCATAACCCCAGTCGCGGCGCGATTCGAGATTGCCGAGATACAACGTATTTTCTTTGCCGGCCAGAATATTTGCGACCCCGCGTGTAATTTTTCGGGTGACGAAAGTTTCGCCGCGCCGGGGGCTTTCATGATTAAAAAGGATGCCATTGGCGGCGTGCATGCCGTAACCTTCGCGATAAATTTTGGTCATCCAATAGGCGTAAACTTTGGCCGCGGCGTAAGGACTGCGCGGCTGAAACCCGGTGTTCTCGTTTTGCGGAGCGGGTGCCGAGCCAAACATTTCCGAGCTGGAGGCCTGATAGAACCGCGTCTTGCATCCGCTGCGGCGCACCGCTTCGAGCAGGCGCATGGTGCCCAGCCCGGTGATATCGCCGGTATATTCAGGAACATCAAAGCTCACGCGCACGTGACTCTGTGCCGCAAGATGATAAAGCTCATCCGGAACGAGGCTATAAATCAGGCTCAAAATCCACTCGGTGCTGGACAAATCCCCGTGATGCAAAAACAAGCGCGCGTTCGGATCGTTGGGATCTTGATAAATGTGATCGATACGCTGGGTATTGAAGGTGCTGGAGCGCCTGATGATGCCGTGCACTTCGTAGCCTTTGGAAAGCAATAGCTCGGCGAGGTACGAGCCGTCCTGACCGGTAATGCCGGTGATCAACGCGCGCTTCATAATTTCAAGTTCTCCTATAGGTCAGTAGCTTGGTACCGTGAACTTTCAGTGGCTGCACAATTGTAGCCTGCGGTTCCGTCATTGTCGTGTGCCCGGACAAATACCTGGCGAGAAATCCTTTTACACCGGTCGACGAATGTTTAATTTTCTCATGCGCGCCTGCAGCGTCGTGCGTTTCATGTCCAGCAGAGCGGCAGCTCCTTTCGGGCCGCCGATGCGCCATTGCGTCTGCTGCAGGGCCCGCAGAATATGCTCTCGTTCTGCTTCTTCAAGTGTGGATATCGAAGCAGTTGTCCCTATCTCGTCACTGTTGTCGGCGGTTGGCGAAACAACCGTGCGATACGACGCACGCGGCGTGGAAGGCTGCTGCGGCTCGGATAATAGCTCGGAAACCGGGACCCGCAATTCTTTGCCAGGCGACAGCAGCACGGCACGCTCCACAAAATTTTCAAGCTCGCGTACATTCCCCGGCCACGAATAATTTGCCAGCGCGTTCATGGCTTCCGCGGGCACGTACTCCACAACCTTATTCAGTCTGCGGCTGAATTTTTGAACGAAATAACGAACTAGCAGCGGCACATCCTCGCGCCGTTCTCGCAAAGCGGGTATCTGGATGGGGAAAACATTCAAGCGATAATAAAGATCGCTGCGAAAAGTGCGGTCGGCTACTTGTTTAGCCAAATCCTGATTCGTGGCCGCCACCACCCGGACGTCCACTTTTATAGTGCGGTTGCTTCCCAGCCGCTCAAATTCATGTTCCTGCAAAACGCGAAGCAACTTGGGCTGAAGCTCCATCGGCAGGTCGCCCACTTCATCAAGAAATAACGTGCCGTGATCGGCTAACTCAAAACGCCCGATTTTCTGATTCAGCGCGCCGGTAAAAGCTCCGCGCTCGTGCCCAAAAAGTTCAGACTCCAACAGCCCGCTTGGAATCGCCGCGCAATTAATTTTGACAAACGTGCGCTGATGACGTGGGCTGAGGTTGTGTATCGCGCGCGCGATCAGCTCCTTACCGGTGCCCGTTTCGCCCAGAATCAGCGCGGCGGTATCGGTTGGAGCGACCACTTCCACCTGCGCCAGAGCGCGCTTCAGCGACGGAGCATCGCCAACAATTTCCTCAAAATTAAATTCGCTGCGAATTTCTTCTTCCAGATAAAGCTTCTCCTCCGCCAGCTTATCTTTTAAAGCGTCAATCTCCTTGAACGCCAGCGCATTTTCCACCGCGATCGCAATTTGCGCGCCCACTTGTTGCAGCAGAGAAATCTCACGTTCGGGAAAAGCTTCCAGACGGCGGCTGGCCACGTTCAGCGTCCCGAATGTCCGGCCCTGGGTGACCAGCGGAATGCAGCAGATTGTTTGTATACCGGCTTCGCGAAGTATTTTTATCACCTCGCTGGGATAACGATCCAGTTCAGCGCCCCGCACGCACACCGACTTGCCGGTGGCAATGGCATCGCCGGACGGAGACATATCGCGCAGCACAGTGACTTCCGGCTTGATCAGTTCCTGGCGCCCGGGAAAGTCGAGAGCATAAATCTTCAGCAAGCCGGTGAAGGGATCCAGCAGCGCCAGACTGGTGTAATCATGATGAATCACCCGCTCCAGAGTCGAAACAATGCCGCGAAAAACTTCCGGCAACTCGCGGGTGCTGACCAGCACGTTGTTTACTTCCAGCAGTACCCGCAGGCTATCGCGTTCCTCTGCCAACTGCGCTTGATACGCTTGCGAAGTCTCCAGATTCAAGGCGTTGTCGACGGCCACCGCGACCTGGCTGGCCACGCGCTGCATGAACGCCAATTCCGAATCGGTTATTTTCTGGGGCAGCAGCGTGCCGAATCCCAGAGCTCCCACCCTCCGCTGCGCGGTGGTCAACGGAACCATGGCGATGGAATGTACCCCCGCCTCGCGCAACTGCTGCAGGAACAGCGGGTAACGGGTGTCCTCTTCGTTTACTACGAATGGCTGCTGCGACTGCCACACCCATCCGGCAGGATGCCCTTCAATGGGCATTTCTTTCCCCGCCACTTTGTCGGTGAGAATGCGTGACTCCAGAATGTGCAGCCGCATCACGTTGCGGATCGGGTCGTGCAGCACCAGCGTCAGGAAGTCGAACTCCACCACCCAGTGAAGCCGCTCGGAGAGCTCATGGAAAAGCGCCGACAAATCGCGCTGCTGGGCGATGGCCTCACTCACTTCCAGCAGCGCCTCCAACTGGCGCCGGGAGTGGTCCAGGGGCTGTATTTGCGCGATTTCCGGGGGCGAAACAGCAGGGTCCGCCATAACAGGCAGGATAGCATCCGGTTGCCAGTGCCTCAACCGGCCGAATGCTTAAACGTTGGAGCTGAACGCGATTCTCGTATACTCGAATAAAGTGCGAGTGCGCTTGGAAATTTAGACGCCACAGCTGCAGACGGCGTCCACACGTTAAATCACGTTGAAAAAGGTGAGGCTGGCAGGAATGAATTCAGCGCTGCAGGTAATGAAATTTGGCGGCACATCGGTTGGTGACGCGACGTGCATTGCGCGCACCGCGCAAATTGTCGCCAAAGCTGCCAGGGAGAACCCCTGCGTCGTGGTCGTGTCGGCTATGAGCGGCGTTACCAATCGCCTCATCGAGGCCGCCCGAAAAGCCGCTACCGGCGATTCGCGCGAAGGCGCGCAGCTTACCAATGTCTTGCGCAGTCAACATGCGGTAGCGCTGGAAGCGTTGATCCAGGAACCCAAAGAACGCCAGAACGTGATGAAGAAACTCGATGCCGTGCTAGCCGAAGCCAAACGTCTGTGCGACGGCACGGCGCTCCTCCGCGAATTGACCGCGCGCACATTGGATGAAATTTCCAGCCTGGGCGAGCGCTTGTCCGCGCCAATCGTAGCCGCCGCGGTGGGTACGCTCAGTTTGCGTTCTGAATCCATCGACGCGACCGAACTGATCATAACCGACTCTTACCATGGCGGCGCGGAGCCGCTTATGGATCTGACGCGCGAAAAAGCCCAAGCCCGATTACGACCCTTACTCGCGCAAGGCATCGTGCCGGTCGTAACTGGTTTTATTGGCGCCACCGCGGAAGGCAAGTTGACCACCCTGGGGCGCGGCGGATCAGATTATTCCGCCACAATTCTGGGCGCGGCCTTGGACGCCAGCGAGGTCGTGATATGGACCGATGTGGATGGTGTGCTGACGGCGGACCCGCGGCTGGTAGCCCAGGCCCGCACGATTCCAGTCATCTCTTACCGCGAAGCTGCGGAGCTAGCCTACTTCGGCGCGAAAGTGCTGCACCCAAAAACACTAAATCCCGTAATGGAAGCGGGAATCACAGTCTGGATTCGTAATAGTTTCGTTCCCGACAAGCCCGGAACAAAAATTACGCCCGAAGGCCGCAGCATCGGTGGCGGCGTCAAAGCCCTGACCGCCATTCGGGACGTTACGTTGATCGCTGTGGGTGGACCGGGCATTGTAGGATTGCCGGATGTGGTGGGCCGGACATTTTCAACCACCGCGGACCTGCGTGCCAACGTGCTCTTGATTTCCCAGTCGTCCTCGCAGAACGATATTTGCTTCATCGTGTCGGCCGGCGATGCAGACCGCACCGTGGAGGCCCTGCGTAAGGAGTTTGCGCAGGACCTTGCTCATCACAAGGTCGAGCACGTCACGGTAGTCAATAACATCGCCATCGTGGCGGTCGTAGGAGAAAACATGCGCGGAACGCCGGGCGTGGCGGGACGCACGTTCGCTGCCATGGGGCGGGAAAACATCAATCTAATCGCCATCGCCCAGGGTTCCTCGGAGAGCAACATCTCCTTCGTGATTGAGGATCAAGCCGTCAAGAAGGCGTTGATCGCTACGCACAAGGAATTCGGCTTGGACGTCGCGGCGCCCGACTAAGACTAAAGTGGTGCAGGGAATACCTTATGTCTATTTGACAAATAATTGACTTACACTCCGTCCAACACAAAGGAATGAGGTGTCATCTAACTGGTATATGATGACGTTTTGCCACCGTTTTCACTGTGCTGACTACTCGAACTATCAATCAAACCCATGCCTACCGTCCTGATTGTCGATGACTCTGATAGTGTGCGCATCGCGGTTCGCGCCTTGTTTGAAGCCGAGCCGGGATTCAGCGTGGTGGGCGAGGCGGTGAACGGCATGGACGCCATTGATAAGGCTGACGAATTGGTGCCGGATCTGATCGTGCTGGATTTGTCCATGCCCATCATGAACGGGCTGGAAGCGGCTGAAACTCTGAAATTGAACTCACCGTCCACGCCCATTTTCATTCTTACCGCGCACGGGGGCCCTGAAGTGGATCGTGCCGCGCGCGCCGCCGGCGTGGACGCCGTGTTTTCCAAAGCGGGCGAGGATATGGACAAAATGATCGCCACCGCACGAGCAACCTTCAGCGGAAAAAAGTCTAAACAGCGAACTGCCAAACAAAGATAACGAGTTACCTCCGGCAAAAGCCCGCCCGCTTCTACAGTAATTTCGCCCCCGCTTTAAGCATTGCGCCTTATCGACTGTTCTGGTACCTGATGCTAAAACTGTCAATCGCACCGCATGAACCATCGCGTGCCTTTGAAATTTCAGGGTGAGGTGAATTAAATGCTAGCGATTATCGCCGGAGTTCTCTTGGTACTGTGGTTGTTGGGTTTCACTGCGTTTCACGTCACCAGCGGATTCATCCACATTCTGCTGGTTCTTGCCGTAATTTCCATTCTGTTCCACTTCTTCCGCGGTAGAGCTGCCGTTTAGTTTCGGCCATACCATGCGGCTGAATTAGGGCGCGCTCCTCAGGGCCGCCCTATTTCTTTGGTACGCCGCGCATGTTCGACAGCTTGGAGGTGTAAGTCCTCTTCACAACCTCATAGAGGTGATTCGTCCTTCCTGAGGCGCGCCCTACCCGTTCTCATCATCATGTACTTCTCGTGCTAATCTAATCCCAATTCAGGCCCGTAGCTCAGTTGGTTAGAGCGCGTCCTTGACACGGACGAGGTCTGGGGTTCGAGTCCCCACGGGCCTACCATCCCTTCAAAAAAATACGTCGCTGATGTTTCTG
>DATHGV010000228.1:0-4876 GCA_035490135.1 Candidatus Methylomirabilota bacterium | reverse complement strand
GCCCCGCTCGCGCTCTTCCGGGGCGTTATCGATAGTGTCAAACGCGCGGAATTGCACCTTGGGATTGTGCTTCGACAGCACCTTGGTGATGGCCGCCGTCAAAGTAGTTTTGCCGTGATCAATGTGACCAATGGTCCCAATATTCACGTGTGGCTTATTACGTTCGAATTTCTCCTTCGCCATCTGTTCCTCGGCTCCTCAAATCAACGTCGTTTTTGCTGCCACTGCAAATCCTGAATCCTTAGTCCCCACTATCCGCGAGTACTCTTGCCCTTGTTCTTGTCGATGATTTCTTGCGCAATCGAATTGGGCGCCTCGGCGTAGTGCGAAAAGTGCATGGTGAAATTCGCGCGGCCCTGCGTGCGGCTGCGCAAATCCGTCGCATAACCAAACATCTGCGCGAGCGGCACTTCCGCGCGGATCACGTTGCTGCCGGATCGATTCTCGGAACCTTGAATGGCCGAGCGACGCGCGTTTAAGTCACCGTAAACGGCGGCCATATATTCTTCCGGAACGACCACTTCCACTTTCATGATCGGTTCCAGCAGAACGGGCGAAGCTTTGTGGCAAGCTTCCTTGAAAGCCATGGAACCCGCAATTTTAAAGGCCATTTCTGAGCTATCTACATCATGGTAGCTGCCGTCAATAAGCACGACGGCGACATCCACCATGGTGAACCCGGCCAGAATCCCATTGTCCAGCGCTTCGCGAATTCCCGCTTCAATCGGAGCGATAAATTCGCGTGGAATCGATCCGCCAATAATCTTGTCAATGAAAAGAAAGCGATGCTCTTTGTCGAACTTCCACTTCCCCGCCGGTCCGCCAACAACTTCTTTGGCCAGCGCATCGAGTTCGTCGGTGGACATTTCCTTCATGTTCTCGTGACTCGAGCTCGGAATCGGATGAAGCTCGATCTTGCAATGGCCGTATTGGCCACGGCCGCCGGTCTGCTTGATGTACTTCCCTTCCGCAGTGGCTTTTTTGCGAATCGTTTCGCGATACGCCACTTGCGGCCGGCCGACATTGGCTTGCACGTTGTATTCCCGCAGCATGCGGTCCACGATGATTTCCAGATGCAACTCGCCCATACCTGAAATTAACGTCTGGCCGGTATCAGGCTCGGTGGAAACCCGGAAAGTTGGATCTTCCTGCGCCAGCCGCTGCATCGCCACACCGAGCTTGTCCTGGTCGGCTTTCGTTTTGGGTTCGATGGCAACGGAGATAACCGGGGCGGGAAAATCGATGGACTCAAGAACCACAGGCTTGTTTTCATCGCAAAGGGTGTCGCCAGTATTCACACTCTTCAATCCCACGCAGGCGCAAATATCGCCGGCGTATACAGTGTCAATTTCTTCACGCTTATTGGCGTGCATTTGCAGCAAACGGCTGATCCGCTCGCGCGTGCCTTTACCGGAGTTATAAACGTAGCTGCCGGATTTCAAGACCCCCGAATAAACGCGAATATACGTGACGTGGCCGACGAACGGGTCGGACATAATTTTAAAGGCCAACGCGGAAAACGGAGCCTCGTCGGAAGCGCGGCGCAGTTCGACTTCGTCGGTATGCGGATTTGTGCCTTCGAGCGGTGGCACGTCCACAGGAGATGGTAGAAAATCAACAACCGCATCCAGCAAAGGCTGAATGCCCTTATTTTTGAAAGCCGAGCCGGCCAGTATCGGCACGATTTTCAGCGCCAGCGTGGATTTGCGAATGGACTTGCGCATTTCCTCGATGGAAAGCGTGCCTTCGGTGAGGTACTTGTCGATGACTTCGTCGTCATGCTCGGCAACGTATTCGACGACCTTGTTGCGATGCTCGTCGTAGAACGCTTTATCTATCGCTGAGCCCTTCAAAGCCGCGGCCACATCCGGGCGTGAATCCACGAAAGCTTTATCCCACAATTTTTCAACCGGAAATTCTTCGAATTTGGCGCCCAGCGTTTCTTCCAGCCAGACAATAACTTTTTGTTCCAGAAAATCAATGATGCCGATGAAATTATCTTCGCGGCCCAAAGGAAATTGCAGCGGTACCGGGTGGGCTCCCAGGCGCGCGCGAATGGTGCGCACCACGTGATCGAAGTCCGCGCCCATGCGGTCCATCTTGTTCACAAAGCAGATGCGCGGCACGCGGTATTTATCGGCCTGCCGCCACACCGTTTCCGATTGCGGCTGCACGCCGGCTACGGAGTCAAAAACGCAAACGGCGCCGTCCAGCACTCGCAGTGAACGCTCGACTTCCACGGTAAAGTCCACGTGGCCGGGCGTATCAATAATATTCACGCGGTATTTCTTGCCATTGCGGTCCCACGATGCGGTAGTCGCCGCGCTAGTGATCGTAATCCCACGCTCGCGCTCCTGCTCCATCCAGTCCATAGTGGCGGTACCTTCGTCCACCGAACCGATTTTGTAGGTCACACCGGTATAGAAAAGAATGCGCTCTGTCGACGTGGTTTTTCCGGCGTCGATGTGCGCCATAATCCCGATGTTGCGTGTGTCTTCGAGTTTGAATGCCCTGCTCATGTGTCCTTGTTCAGCCTGCTTTGCAGATACTTGTTTCCCAGAGTCCGGTTTTGCCGATCCTTGCTTCGTCGATTCCTGTGGCGTTAAGTCTTTTACCGGCACGATTCAACCTTCATTCAACAGCGTGACGCTGTTACCAGCGATAGTGTGCGAAAGCTTTGTTCGCTTCGGCCATGCGATGCACATCTTCTTTTTTCTTCATGGCCCCGCCGCGAGCGTTCGAAGCGTCAATCAATTCATCAGCCAACTTGTCGATCATGGTCTTGCCCGAGCGTTCCCGCGAATACTGCAGCAACCAGCGGATGGCCAGCGATTGCCGCCGGAAAGGATTTACTTCCACCGGAACCTGGTAGTTCGCGCCGCCTACGCGCCGCGTTTTTACTTCCAAGAGCGGCTTCACGTTCTCGACCGCCTTATTAAAAATCTTCAGCGCGTCGTCGTTGGTTTTCTTGGCCACCTGGTCCATCGCGCCATAAAACGCACGCTGCGCCGTGGATTTCTTGCCTTCCCACATCATCGAGCAGATAAATTTGTCCACCAGCTGGCTGTCATAAACCGGGTCGCTTGCTTGCGCCCGGCGAGTAACTAGTCCTTTGCGTGGCATTGCTGTGTATAGCTCCTTCAGAAAATTGCAAATTCAAAACCTTGCCAACAAGCGTTGCTGCGAATTTCCAATAAACGTTACTTGGTCTGCCCGGCCTTCGGACGCTTGGCGCCGTATTTCGACCGCCCCTGCTTGCGATTCTCTACCCCCGCGGCGTCCAACGTGCCGCGCACGATGTGATAACGCACTCCTGGCAAATCCTTCACCCGGCCGCCGCGTACCAGGACGATGGAGTGTTCCTGCAAATTGTGGCCAACGCCAGGAATGTAGGTAGTGACTTCAATTGAATTGGTCAAACGCACACGCGCAACTTTGCGCAACGCGGAGTTGGGTTTCTTGGGAGTCTGCGTGTACACGCGAATGCAAACGCCGCGCTTCTCCGGGCAGCCCATCAATGCCGGGGACTTGGTTTTAACCTGGACCTGCTCGCGGCCCATACGTACTAGTTGCGAAAACGTCGGCACAGTATTTCCCTCAATGGTGCGCACAATTTTCCGTGGCTCTCGCAAGGCGCGCACACAAAAATGCGCGAGAACGCACTCCAACGCTGAAAGGTCTACTGCGAATCCGGAGATACCAGCAAGAAACTCCGTGCGCAACTCCAAGAGGCGGACGTGTTCGCTCCTGGCTTCCATTCGGAGAGGCTTACTCGGCTTTGCGGGACTGGCGTCCCATTCCGGCCGCTCTTCGGTCCCATTCCGTCGTGCAATGTTCCGGGACTGAAGAATTCCTTCCAACTACGACCGCGAGACACGAGCGGTCGCCCCCATCGGGATAGTAACTACCCCGACAAACAACGAAGTATAAGGAAGAAAACGTGCTCTGTCAAATTATCTTCGAAACAGCCGTGTGGAAATAAGTGCACAGGCTCAACTTTGGCTCCGCCATTGCATGCGCAGGTGGTCCGACCAAGGTGATCGAGTCGAAATTGAGCGGCCCGACGTCCATTTCGCTCAAAAAGAATAACCATAAGACCTTTTATATCAGCCACTTACAAGGCACAGTCCGTCATCCTCAGGCGCATCACTCAGACGACGGCGGTTTTTGCTCAGTATCGTCGGCGCCCTGATCCCCGAACGGCCATAAACCTGTGGCCCTGAGGAATTCAAACTGGTGTTGCGCCCGCAGCATTGCGGCGGTCTTGTTTGCAGGCCAAGGCTTGGCGAATCGTTCTGGGCGATCTGCAATCCAAAAGGCGGTCATGGCCATGAGTGTGGCATCCTGCGCCAGTACATCCGGTTTCACTTCTTCCAAGGCATCCGCTGCGGAATGATGCGTGTACTTATATTCCGGCGAATCCTGATTCATATTAATCCCCGGCAATCCGGCCATGATAAAAGGCCCAGTGTCCGTACCGAACTCAACTTTGTCGTTTACCTTGATGCTGCGAATGTTCGCCAAAGAATCGACGAAATTCTGAAAGTCGCCGACGAGATCGCCGCGGCCGCCAAGTTGAAATTCCTTAACCGGCCCTTGGCCTTCATCGAGTACGAGATCGCCCAGATGGTTGGCCATTTCCGATTGATGTTGTTTTACGTAGGCATAAGACCCAAGCAAACCTTGCTCTTCACCATTAAACAATACGAAACGGATTGTGCGTCGCGGGCGCTGGCCGGATCGCAGGATGGCCTCGGCAGCGCCTAGAACGCTAACAGAACCCATGCCATTGTCAGTAGCTCCTTCCGACAAATCCCATGAATCGAGATGCGCCCCGACAACTAAAATTTCGTCGGGATGCTCGCGGCCGCGAATT
>DATHGV010000227.1:0-10511 GCA_035490135.1 Candidatus Methylomirabilota bacterium | reverse complement strand
GCATAACAGTAAATGCAGCCGTGCTCGCAGCCGCGATATGGATTCAAACTCGTCTCGAAGCCAACATCGGGGCTGTTGTTACGCGTAATGATTGTCTTTGTGCCATCTCGGAAGAATTGCGTCGCGCGCCGTGGCCGCTCGCTTTCATCAGGATCGACATCGACGACGTCGACATCAGTAAGATCGACATGGAGTTTTTCAAACCGGTTCGCCGGACTCCAGGACGCGCCTCGGCCGTGGATTGCCGGCGAAGGCGGTGGTGTCTCTGCGACGATGGGCACGAACTTACGCTTTGTCATGATGTAATGTTCATCTGAACGTAAGCAGTTGTCGAGTCGTTCTGCTATTTTTAGCATCGAGCAAGCCGCCTTCGCCCGACTACGGCCCACCAAGGGAGACTGCTCGATCCACCTTGCCCATCGCTTGGCTAATGCGAAAATAAGCCCGCACAAGCTCTCCCGGAGGGGTGGCAGAGCGGTTGATCGCGCCGGTCTTGAAATTCGAATTCAAGATTTTGGACTGAATTGGACAGATTTTGCCCCCAGTGTCCCTGTCTTCGATGAGTTCACTTTTCTCATCCGAGTTAATTGGACAGGAGTGGTCGCGACTGCCCTTAATTTTTTCGAGCGGGTTACTTTCTTGGGTTACGTGACCAGCAACGTTCGCGTACGCGTATATTTCGCCGATTTGCGTTCAAGTCACTTTGCACGCGCGCATATTGGCGAAATCCGATCCGAACCGGAGATTTAACCGCACTGTACGACAATGAATCAGAGCGAAAGGCGGTTTTTCACTACGGTGTACCGACTTGCCCACCAAAGCGTGGAGGGCTTCGCATTCTGGAAAGAACTTCTCCCCCATTTGAAACTCCGTCGGACGAAATACTGCGACGCTGTCTTAACCGATGAAGAACTGCTTAAGATCGCCTTGAGAGGGTGCTTGTCTCCCTCGTGTACATCGCGCCGTTGCTACTTAGTTGCTAGTTTCTCAACCGCCCGGCCCGCCGCTCAGGATTGCGCTAGAATGCGTTTTGATTGCCGGATGGTACTGATTCCGGCCAGTATGCATCGACGATTCTTGCACGCGTTTTTGCGAAGTGGCTGCCACTTGCGCCTGCTGGACGCACGAACAGGTTTCTGAAAGAATAAGGCATGGCTTCCATTTTTGACCGCATTCTCCCGCTAAAATCTCGTCGCCAACACCGCGATTTTCTATGTCGCGGCGCGGCTCTATTTGCTGCCTTTGGTTCCGCGTGTTCGACCGCAACAAATTCTCGTTCCCATCCTCCTTTTGCATTCAATGCGACATCTGGGACTGCTGTTCCTCACTCGCGGCGCCACTTTTCCGGGAATGCCGCCGCAGTTCGCGTATCCGGCCGCATTTGGCGATCTGTTAACGGCTATACTTGCGTTCGCAGCAATTCCATTCGTATTGCGCAGCTCTGGTTTGGCAAAGCCTGCGGTATGGGTTTTCAATATTTTTGGAACCTTAGACCTGCTCGCAGCGATCACGTTTGCCACTATTTATAATGCGCCAGTGACAATGGGACCGGCCTACTGGATTCCGGCTCTTTGGGTTCCACTGTTATTGGTGACCCACTACGTGACTTTTGTTCTTCTTGGTCGGCGATGGGACTCCTGAGTGGCGGGGAAGTAATGCACGTTTACGAAGTCCGGCCCCGCAAAGATCATCGCGGCGTCGATCTGATTTCCGATGCGCTGCCATTCGGTCGCCTGTCGGACGGCGAACCGGATGTCGCCAGCAATACAATCGGCTACGCAAGTTTCTACTGCCGCTCCCACCGCGTTGTCATTCGCGTTTGCGATCACGCTGGGAAGGCGATCGAAACGCACCAGTTCAAAGAACCGTACGCATTTCTGTTTTTCACAGCGCCCGGTATCGCTCTGCTTGGTAGACATTTGGGGAGGGGGAGCCCGACGGCAGCCGCTCTTTCTTAGTGGGCTCTAGTCCTAACTGATATTGAGTTCGACCAAGCAGAGTTACCTGCACCGTTGAATGCCCGCACGCGATAGCAATACCAATGACCTGCCACTAAGCCGGTATCATTAAATTGGATTGTATCTGGCGGCAAAGAAGGTTGCACAGTAACGAAGGTTCCGCATTGTCCACCATTTACACTATTTGCCCTCTGTAGCTCAAACCCATCTTCATTATTAGCGTTATCCGTCCAACTTAGATTGATTTGAGAGCCCGAAGCTGCTGATCCGTTGAGATTGCTTGGAGGGTTTGGTGAACCAGGTGTTGGGGTCGGAGTTGCCGAAGGCGTGCCTGTTGGTGTCACGGTCGGAGTAGCTGTCGGAGTCGCACTAGCCGTGGCCGTTGGGCTGGGGATCGGAGTTGGAGTAGGTGTTGCAGTAGCTGTCGCAGAAGGCGTCGGTGTGGCCGTAGCAGTCGCCGTCGGTGTCACGGTCGGAGTAGCTGTCGGAATCGCAGTAGCCGTGGCCGTTGGGCTGGGGGTCGGACTTGGAGTAGGTGTCGTTGAAGGCGTTGCCGAAGGCGTTGGTGTTGGTGTAGACGTCGCTGTCGGAGTCGCACTAGCCGTGGCCGTAGGGCTGGGCGTTGGAGTTGGACTCGGAGGCGGCGTCGGCGTCGGGCTAGCGGTGGGCGTCGGTGTTGGTGTTACCGTCGGCGTACTTGTCGGAGTCGCAGTTGCTGTGGCTGTCGGGCTAGGGCTCGGAGTTGGAGTAGGTGTTAATGTGGCCGTGGGAGTCGCTGTTGATGTTGCGGTCGGAGTAGCTGTCGGAGTCGCAGTTGCCGTGGCCGTAGGGCTGGGCGTTTGAGTTGGATTCGGAGTCGGCGTAGGCGTCGGGCTAGCGGTGGAAGTAGGTGTTGGTGTCACCGTCGGAGTCGGAGTACGCGTTGCGGTAGGTGTCGGTGTCGAGGTCGGCGTTGCCGTTGGCGTTGCGGTCGGCGTTGGAGTACGTGTTGCAGTAGGTGTGGGTGTTGCGGTCGGCGTTGGAGTACGCGTCGCAGTAGGTGTTGGTGTGGCGCTAGGTTTCGGGGTCAGTGTTGGTGTAGCCGTCGGAGTTGGCGTACGCGTCGCAGTAGGCGTTGGTGTGGCGCTAGGTTTCGGAGTCAGTGTTGGTGTTGCCGTCGGAGTTGGAGTACGCGTTGCAGTAGGTGTTGCGGTTGGCGTTGGAGTACGCGTTGCAGTAGGTGTTGGTGTAGCGGTCGGCGTTGGAGTACGCGTTGCAGTAGGCGTGGCCGTAGGGCTGGGCGTTGGAGTTGGATCCGGAGTGGGCGTAGGCGTTGGCGTAGGAGCCGCAGTCGGAGTTGGCGTTGGACTCGGCGGCGGATCTCCGGTCACGAGCGGATGCGGATAAACAAACGTGCCGATATAGTTGACGCCGTTGATCGCAGCCACGAAAGCATTGGCGACGATTGCCGGCGTGCTGTCGGCAGGAAAGCCAGCACCGAGATTGTAGTAATCTCGATGTTCCACTTCTGACGGGAAACTACTTTGAAACCCATACGCTGTGTTCGTCGGCGTAAACACGTTGTTCCACGAGAATGAAGGTTCGATAAGTTCATGTGTCCAGAACTGGCTGTTGGTTACGGTGTTTACTGGAGGATTTTGTCCCGTAACCAAATCTCCTTTGCCCCTACCGGGCTGATCTAGTAAGGTGAGAAGCCTGTGAATTTCGTACGCGTCACCAGGATTCCATAATAGCGTCGCCCCTCGATCCCCACCAGTGTAGCAGTAATAAGTGATTACAGTTGCCGTGTTGTCGATAACATACGAGCCTTCTAGATAGGGTGCTGCTGTTGGACTAGTGGCCTTCACGCTAAAACCAATCCATTGATGAGGCGTCCAATTCTTGCTTGAATCCGTAAGTGTCGCGGTACTACCCGTGATCGCGCTTGTAGCCGTGGCCGAACCACTATCGAACAAGAATGGGGGATGACCTTCAACATAAGTACCATTTCCTTCGGTGTCATTTCTGTCCCAAGGATCAGTGCCGTCAGCCGTGCCCCAGTTGCCGCCCAAGTTTCCGCAAGCGCCTATTGCACGATAGAGAACGATCTGTGTATGCGAGCCATTGTTCGATGGTTGTCCAAGCCAGGTATTGTCATGCGCCAGCATGTTCCCTGAACGCAGTTGTGACGATGGATTGAGCGGGTTCCAGTTGAAAATGTTGTCATACATTTCAAAATTACGCGTTCCCCGGTTGCCACCCTCGGTGCCGTGTGACGAAACCCCGGTGTTAATAAAGTAGTTGTGACGAATCACGCCTCTCGCTCCAAATTCCCCGTCCGTAGAGCCGCTGGTTGGAACAATCCCGTCGCCTACCACCGTATTATCTTCCATGAAGAAAAACTTGTTCGTGCCGAACCACGAATAATCAGCCCATGAACCGTGGCCCAGATCGCCGTTGTCCTCACGGTTTAGGTATAAACATTGCCCGTTACCCTGCGCCTCAACAACATTGTGATCCATGACGCCATAGCATAAGCCTCCGCAGCGCACCGCCCGGTCATAGACGTGATCGATGTGGCAATGGTCCACGCGCATAGTCGTATTGGGCGCATTGCCGGTGGTGACCAACTGCACTACGCCATTCTGATTTAACACGTTCGAGGCGCCATGAGTGATGGTAAGCCCGGTGATCCGGCAGGATCGCGTGGGCGAGAGCGTAGCCCTTATCACACCCGATGAGTTAGCGTTTCGCGGCGAGTTATCCTGAATGACAGTTGCGTCGTTGATTGATGGATTACTCGTTCCGGCGCCGGTGATCGTTGTCTGTCCTTGCAGCGTGATTCCCTTGGTAATGTTTACCACCGTGGGCCAACTGAATGTTCCGGCCGGGAGTGTGATGGTGTCTCCGTCCTGCGCAAAATTATCATGCAAATTCTGCACGCTGGCTGCAGTGCCATCTGATCGCCAAATGGCTGTCGCGAAACAGTTAGACGCTGCCAAAAAAAGCATCGCCGCGACGGTGGGGAGAAGTTTTTTCATCCGCGCTTTCCGCGTCGGGCAGCTTTCGGCGTTGCTGCGCACTTGGTTTTCCTGGTCAGCGCCGCTGTTGGTGTCGCCACCTGTTTTATTGGCGCAGCATAGAGATGGCTGCGCAGAGGCCGCAGATTGCATGGCTAGTCAATCGTCGAGCCAATCGCTCCAGCTAACCGCTGGCCGGCTGGTCTGACTAATGATTAAGAACGGTTTGTGGTGCGAGCCTGCTCAGTTCGAGCTAAGCACTCGCCTTCTGCACGTACCGTTAGTGAGGCTAAAAAGGACTACGTGCCCTTCTGTCGTGCTGCCTATAGCTAGCCTCCATCCGGTGCAGGAGTGACAGCTTGCGCTTTGGGCGAACGCGCAAAGCAGACAAGCGCAGATAGGGTGGTTCTGAATATGATTTCCCGACTTTCATGATTTAGGTTCCTTTCGTTGTTTGGCCTTCTTTGATTTCCTCCTGGCCCGCCCATCTGCTCGCGAACTCCCTTCCGAGAAGCGCCGCACCCCCGGGACGAAGGTGCACCCTGACATCTCATTCTGGCCGTTACTCATTTCCTCCGCAGAGCGTCTTGCCAAAAATGCGGGTGATGTGTCAATAGAAAATCAATAGGAAAAAACCTTATCAAATGGTAAGGTTTTCCCCGACAGTAGCTTAGGTTGGGCTGATTGTTCCGCCGAATTGTCCATTACTATCGGCAACCGTGAAGTAAGGTTCTAACGCGAAGCCGTTACGCCTTTGACCGGGCTGCTGCATAAATCAGGCGTTACGGTGTGCCCTGATTTCAATTGGCGTCATTGCGTGTGATTCTTTCGACCTCAAGAAACGCTGTCAGCTTTTCGTCGGACCGTACAACGAAACGCTTTCCGTCATCTCGGGGTGCATCAGCAATCCAGATCGTTCGCCCGTTGGAATCAATCGCTGAGACACAGCCCCAACTTCATGCGGCTTTGCTGAGATTGTCAGCGGCGTTACTGATTATTGCTGACCATCTACGGCGTCAGGCGACTCGTCTCAACTTGTGCCTTCACTTCCTGCAATCCTGCAGCAAGCGCTTCAATTTGCTTCCCCAATTGCACAAGCAATCTGCACCTGCTGCACGTAGGTGAAGAGTGCGCGGCACGCTGCAAAACTGGATATGTTTGGAACACTTACGGCGTGTTAACCTGACCTGGAATTTGCATGGTAGCGTCGCGCTTGAGTCGAAATGACTTTGTCCATCGTGCGCGCGGATCGGTTTTGACGATTGTTAGCGTCCCTGCGGCGACACGCGCGGTTATGGCATCCTTCGGCAATGCCCCGGCTGATATTCTTTGCTCCGCATTAAAGTCGTCGACCACGAACGGTTTGCCCGCCCGATAGCTGATTAGCATAGGACAGAACACATCACCTGGTGTTCTTCGCACGCGCTCGACACTGTCAGCCATTGCCTGCTCCCTTATCGCGATTTCATTTTTAAAGCGGCGGTCAACTAGCAGCCGTATGGGCTTGAGTTCTTTTGGCACCAGCAGCCGCGCGCATACCACGAGCAACAGAATCGCCTGAGCTACGGCTGGCGGAAACCGGCGCGTTAATGGCCACAAAGGAACTTGTGTGTACGCCAGGCCCAGACCTATCGCGACGGCTATCACGAGATCAAACTGAGCATTGGTCCATACGCCGTCGGCGGTTCTCTGCAGGAAAAATGCCGCCAACGCAATTGCGATTAGAACGCTACAAAGCCGAACACTCTGATCACGCCACCTCGCACAGCCATTACACACGCAAGCGACTAAACCGACCAACACCCATTGTAAGTCCTTATAGCTGCGAATGGCCTTTTTAAGCGAATAGTGTCTCGGGGCAAAAATGTTAAGGAAGAAGTCGCGGCCGAAGCTGACATAACAAATCGCAGTGCCAGTCACGATCACGACAGCTGCTACGCATAAACATTTTAGCGCTTCGCGCCGACGGTTCATCCCAAGCCATGCCAAAGCAGTCAACGGCATTGCGATGATGTTGTGCTTAACAAACCCTGCAAAGGCCATCACGAGAACAGGCATGACGTATCCACGGTCTCTCGATCGCGCATCGAGAAACGCCAGAAAGCCGAGGGCCATAATGGCGTGACTGAGGAGTTGCGGCTCATTCATTCCGACGTACGTCGTAAAAAACCGGCTCATCGTCGCTATATAGAATGCAGCGCTGATTGCCGCAGCCGCTTGAGTTCCACCCAAACGCCTGACGCTCAAAGCAATTGCTGTCGCGATCGCGATTACGGAAATCAGAGACAGCAACCTCCCAGCTAAGACGGGATCACCGACCAGCTGACCGCCTAAACCCACGACGTAAAAGGACAAGGGCGGATAATTGTTTGTGATGAGTTGAGCGGTAGATGGATAGAGCGGCATTTTACCCATGGCCGCATCAGCGAAATAAGCGTTCCACCCCTCATTGTTTACAATCTCGACGTTGAGAAAGGCGCGATACACGGGCCATGTAAACGCCAGGATCGCTATGGCATAGAGTAGCCACTGAAGCAGACGGAGATAGGGCGGGTTATGGATTTTTCTCATTCGACGACAAAGCGGAATGTAATGAGGCCATCGGATAAATGAGTCTTCGATCTTCAGCAAAATCGAAATATCATTTCAATACTCAATTGTTTTTTGTAGGCGCCCAATCAATTCCGTTCGGGATAAGCAGCGAATCCATCGAGGATGGACGGAACGAAAGCCCCTGAACTTTATGGTTCCAAAATCGTCGCAATGGTTCGCAACACCTTCTCTTTCTTAAACGCCTCCAGCGTCGTCGTCGGGTTCACATCTTTAATGTAATCTACGGCCACTTCAATTGCTGAAATCAAATTTGAAAGTTCTGTCAGGAATCAAATAACCAGCCGGTTTGAAAGCTTTCTCCCCAAGTTGATATTCTTCTAGGATTCCATCCAAATATTTATTTATATTCATGAAATGTTCTCTCTTCCCATCATCGAAGAATTACGACAGATGACACACGGCAAAATACTACACTAGTACCGCAACAACGGCACATCTTAATGAGGAAATTGGTGATTCTCGTTCTCTTCGCAGTGATGTTGCATTCCTCCGTGTTAGCTAAAGTAGGATTACTAAACTCTTCGTATGAAGAAGTCGCGGCAATTCTTGGTAAGCCATCTAGTCACGATAATGGGAACGTTTCCGGCATCCGGTATGACCGATATCACTTCGAAACACGCGGCTGGAAAGCGGCTGTTCTGTTCATCGACGGCAAAGCACAAAAACTCGACACCGAGAAAAGCGACGGTTCGCCGTTAAGTGTTGAGGACAAGAAGGCAATTTTCGAAGCATACGACGTGCCCAACACAGGTCAGAACTCGAAACTCCAGGGCTGGCGTCAATTGAGCGAAAATCATTTCATACGTGGCGATGGCCGCGTGCACATGATAACGCATCTCACTTCCATGACTGTTTTTTGGGACGACCTTCCCCGTGAGTTCTGGTGAAATAAAAACTGCGTGTTCAATTTTGAATAAAAATCAATCCATCAAAAATAGGGCGTTTAATTTATTGCTTTAATTCTGAGTCTTAGTTCTAGAGGTCATTCCAAAGGGGCTTCAAATCTGGGTCGTCCAAAGCAGTAATTCGCCAATTCTCCGATTTCCGAATTGCCCCTTCTAGCCGGGCTGCTTGAGGACAGGCTCAATCGCCGTTCAGCTTTTTTCGGGAACTTCGTTCCGTCGTTTCCGTAGAATGAGGTGGGAAATGGAACAAACGAGAAAACATGATGAAACATCGTTGTAAAGAACTTGGCGAGCTTTTTAACAAAGCACAAAGCTTCGGCTGTCGTGTGGAAGATCGGGTCAAAAACGTTGTAATCTTTCCACCTGATCGAACCGTTGAATCTTACATTGCACACAAGAGCGAGGCCGCTTCTCACGAACCGTGGAACCCTTCGCGACCTGTTCACGAACGTTACAACACCGACGTGACCCAAATGATATTTTAAATGGGGCCGATTAGCGTTCAGGCCGGGAAAGCCCAATTCCGGCCAGCCCCCCCGTCCCGAACATTTGCGCAGTGGCATGAAGACACTTGCGAGCCAAATCGACCGCGAATTGCAAGTTGGCGATTGGAAGCATTGCGTTGTTTACGAGCGTGAACTGAGACGCCTCTGGCCACTTAACGAGAAAGATCGAGAGGCCAAGATCACGCAATTTGCGAAGAAATACGGCTTCCGGCTGAGGTTCTATAGCAAGGGACTGTGCGCAATCTTTGACAAATGGCCGCGACCAAAGCGACGTTTGTAATTCTTACCAGCCAAATTAGGGCACTACCAATTTCCCAGACAAAAGCTAATTTGAAATAGGATAATTTCGGGTTCATGACGGGAAAGAGAAATTCAGGCCAGCCCCTAGAGAAATTTTTGCCTTTCACGACCAGAAATAAATACCACCCCATTCGGGTGGGGTGCTTAGACCTGCTGCCAAACGCCGATTACCCGCTATCCAACGGTGCTGAGCGCGTTCTTTTTTGAGATGTTAGGCGACTATAGGAGGTACTCTAGTTTGCAGCATCTTGGGAATTCAGCCGCTACTCTGGAGGAGGCGGTCAAGCGGAGCGCTTACCCTACAATTTCCTCAGTAACGCGGTGGTCTGTGACCGTCGCTGATCTTCCCGCCAAAGTTTGCGACACTCATAGAGCGCCGCTACAGTTGGGCCGCTCTAACGAACACGGCTCTGGAGGGGTGGCAGAGCGGTTGATCGCGCCGGTCTTGAAAACCGGAAGGCCGAAAGGCCTCGTGAGTTCGAATCTCACCCCCTCCGCACCTTAATTTTCGATTTTTGATTGCCGATTTTCGATCGGATAAAGGAGGACTCGCGCGACCAATAAAGCGCACAGAATTCCAAGAATTGCCGCGCAAACGACATCGGACAAATAATGCGCCGCGACGTACATTCGTGAAAAGCCGATCACGATGGGGATTGGCAGACAGACGAGGCCAATTCGCCGGCTCACAAGAAATAGAACACCAAAAAACGCCGTCGACGCTGCGACATGACCAGATGGGAATGCGTGGTATTTAGAGCTGAAAGGCGAGCGATTCCAGGTTTCTTCGGTCCTCACAGACGGACGGGCGCGACCTGTTGCGATCTTGATCCCGTGGCCAACTACGCCCGCGATTGCCAGGGCGATCAACATCGACAAAAAAATGCGTATCCATTTTTTGTTACCGCGCAGCCAGGCGACTCCGGCAAGAATGAGCCCGAGCGCGAAATGTTCCGGCCAATCACCGAATCGGCTCACGTTGAGCATGACTTTCCGCGCTGTTTGGTTTTGATGCTGCGCGATGAAATCTCGCGCCGCGCCGTCGAAACAAAACGCCGCCGCGATGACAATGGCGGCAATCACGAGACCGATCAGCCAATAAAAAACCGAGCTGCGCTTCACAAATAAGTTCCCGTCACATTTGCCGGCCGCTATTTTGAGGGCGCATGTGAAATCCGCAATCCGCAATTTCGCGCTCGTTTTCGTCGGCTGCGTGATTTTTCACGTAAT
>DATHGV010000226.1:0-8264 GCA_035490135.1 Candidatus Methylomirabilota bacterium | reverse complement strand
TTCGCGCTCCAGTTGCTTCAATTTAATTTCCGCCAGCGTGGTAGCGGCCGCGTCACCACTCATCACCGCGTAACGCGCAGTGGGCCAGGCGAACATGAACCGCGGGTCGTAAGCTTTGCCGCACATGGCGTAGTGGCCTGCCCCGAAGCTGCCGCCGCAGATTACGGAAATTTTGGGCACCACACTGTTGGCTACGGCGTTGACCATTTTTGTGCCGGCGCGAATGATGCCGCTCCATTCGGCGTCCTTGCCGACCATGAAACCGTTCACGTCGTGCAGAAAAATCAGCGGGATGCGGTTCTGGTTGCAGTCGAGGATGAACCGGGCGGCTTTTTCCGCGGATTCGGTGTAGATGACGCCGCCGAATTCGATGCGTTTCTGGTCTGAACCGCGCGCGAAGGTCTGGACGTGTTTTTTCTGATTGGCGACGATGCCGACGGCCCAGCCGCCGATGCGCGCGTAGCCGCAGAGCAAGGTTTCGCCGTTTTCGGCGCGATATTCGTCGAACTCGCTGGCGTCCACGATGCTGGCGATGATGTCGCGCATGTCGTATTGTTTGCCGGGGTCGGCGGTGAAAATGCTATAAATTTCTTCTCCGGGGTATAAGGGGTCGCGCGATTTAGTGTGGCTGAAAGGCGCGACATTCGGTGCGCCAATTTTGTCGACCAGCGAGCGGATGCGTGCGATGCAGGATTCGTCGTCAGGCTCGCGGAAGTCCACGGTGCCACTGATTTGCGAATGCATTTTTGCGCCGCCTAACTCTTCGGCGGAGGTTTTCTGGCCGATGGCTGCTTGCACCAGCGCGGGGCCGGCCAGAAATAATCCGGAGCCGTCGGTCATCAAGATGTGGTCGCACATTACCGGGAGGTACGCGCCGCCGGCTACGCACATGCCCATGATGGCGGCGATTTGCGGGATGCCCATGGCGCTCATCACCGCGTTGTTGCGAAAGACGCGGCCGAAATCGTCGGTGTCGGGGAAGACGTCTTCCTGCAAGGGGAGAAAAATGCCGGCGGAATCGACCAGATAAATCGTGGGGATGCGATTTTCGATGGCGATATTTTGCACGCGAATTACCTTTTTCGCGGTCATGGGGAAGAACGCGCCGGCTTTTACGGTGGCGTCGTTGACGATAAGCATGACGGTGCGGCCGGCGACGCGCGCCAGGCCGGTAATTACGCCAGCGCCAGGGGCGCCGCCCCATTCTTCATACATTTCGTAGGCGGCGTAGATGCCTAGTTCGAAGAATTGAGAACCGGGATCGACTAATTGTTTTACGCGCTCGCGGCCGGTGAGGCGGCCTTTTTTGTGTTGGGAATCGACGGCTTTAGGGCCGCCGCCGACGCAAATTTGTTCTTCTTCGTTTTTGAGCTGGGTGAGTAAATCGATGATGCGACGGTGGTTTTTTTGAGCGGCTGGCGATTTGGTGTCGACGGTGCTTTTCAAGACGGAAGCGGGCACGCAGGACCTCGTACTACTAACCGAAAATTATAGATTCCTAATTTGAAATGAGAATCCAGTATACGAGTTTTTTCCCGGAAGAAGCGAATCCCTGCCATCCGTATCACATGCGTTCTTTGCGCCTCAGTCTGCTCCACAGTCTTCTGAATGCGGCGTTTTTCGACGATACGGAAAGAGTAAAATTGGAGGACGAGCCATAAGAAGCGAAATAAAGTGGAGGACGCAACGCAAGGTCCGGACGAAGATGGTCGCAGTCGTCAGCTGGAAGCCATTGCAAGATGGCCGGGTCGGTTCCGGAATATCGATGACACCCAAGTTCCTGCGCATGAATAATCGCTATAGCCCGGTCAAGTTCATCAGGAGTTTCTGGTTGTTTGATCCAATAGCCTTGAGGAAGTTTTCGTCCAACCGACAAGATCCGGAGCGATAGCAGGGGGGCACTCCGCAACTCGTGCAACAGCTGTGCTGCAGATAAAAATTTGCGCCAGCCGATTTTGTTGTGTCGTCCACGGACGTAGCTGTGTTAAGTGCCGACGGCCAAGCGTTTGTTGATGAATTCGATGATGTCTTGGGTGGAGGTGCCGGGGAGGAAGATTTCAGCGATGCCGGATTTTTTCATTGCGGGGATGTCGGCTTCGGGGATGATGCCGCCGACCAGGACGACCACGTCGTCCATGCCTTTGGCTTTGAGGAGGGACATTAGTTGGGGGCAGATGGTGTTGTGCGCGCCCGAAAGGATGGAGAGGCCGATGACGTCGACGTCTTCCTGAATGGCGGCGGAGGCAATCATTTCGGGAGTTTGGCGCAAGCCAGTGTAGATGACTTCCATACCAGCGTCACGGAGGGCGCGAGCAATTATTTTTGCGCCGCGATCGTGACCGTCGAGGCCGGGCTTGGCGATTAAGACGCGGATTTTTTTTGTAGGCATGGGTTGATTTGGATTTGCACGGTTGCTAGTTAGGTGATGGCCACTTCTTCGTAGGTGCCGAAGACATCGCGCATGGCTTCGCAGATTTCGCCCAGCGTAGCGTAAGCTTTCACGGTGTCGTAGATGAAGGGCATCAAATTTTCTTTGCCGCGGGCCGCGGTGCGCAGGGTGTTGAGGCGGCGGTGGACTTCCGCCTGAGAGCGCTCGGCGCGAAGCTTACGCAAGCGTTCGGCCTGGCGATGAGCTACGGTTTCGTCGATCTGCAGAATTTCAAGCGGGCTTTCCTTGGTGACAAAATCGTTCACGCCCACGACGATTTTGTCTTTGCGGTCGACTTCCATCTGGTAGCGGTAAGAGGCTTCGGCGATTTCGCGTTGAGGATAGCTGCGTTCGATGGCGGTGACCATGCCGCCCATGGCGTCGATCTTGTGGATGTAATCCCAGGCGCCGCGCTCGACTTCGTTGGTGAGGGTTTCAACGAAGTAGGAGCCGCCGAGAGGATCGACGGTATTCGCGACGCCGGTTTCGTGGGCGATGATTTGTTGCGTGCGCAGCGCCAGCGTGGCTGCGAACTCGGTTGGCAGCGCCCAGGCTTCGTCGAGGGAATTGGTATGCAGCGATTGGGTGCCGCCGAGCACGGCAGCGAGCGCCTGGATCGCAGTGCGAACTACGTTGTTGTAGGGCTGCTGCGCGGTAAGTGAACAGCCGGCGGTCTGAGTATGGAAACGGAGTGCCCAGGAACGGGGATTTTTTGATTTGTAACGCTCGACCATAGCTTTGTGCCAGATGCGGCGAGCGGCGCGATACTTGGCGATCTCTTCGAAGAAGTCGTTGTGAGCATTGAAGAAGAAAGACAGCTGCGGAACGAAAGCGTCCACATCCATGCCGCGGCGCATGCCCCATTCGACGTACTCCAGACCGTCGCGCAGCGTGAAAGCTAATTCCTGAATGGCCGTGGAGCCCGCTTCGCGAATGTGATATCCGCTGATAGAGATGGGATTAAATTTGGGAGTATTTTTTACGCCGAATTCGAAGGTGTCGATCACCAGGCGCATGGAGGGTTCCGGCGGGTAGATGTATTCCTTTTGCGCGATGTATTCCTTGAGGATGTCGTTCTGCAAAGTGCCGGAGAGTTTTTTCCAGTCCGCGCCCTGTTTTTCGGCGACGGCCAGATACATCGCCCAGATGATGGCGGCGGGCGAATTGATGGTCATGGAAGTGGTGACGTGGGCCAGCGGAATTTTGTCGAAGAGGACTTCCATGTCGGCCAGCGAAGAGATGGCCACGCCGCATTTGCCGACCTCGCCTTCGGAGAGCGCGTGATCGGAGTCGTAGCCCATCAACGTGGGCAGATCGAAAGCGGTGGAAAGGCCGGTCTGACCTTGCGCGAGAAGGTAGCGAAAACGCGCGTTGGTGTCTTCGGCGGCGCCAAAGCCTGCGAACTGGCGCATGGTCCACAAGCGGCCGCGGTGCATGGTGGAGTGAATGCCGCGGGTGTAAGGCGGCTCACCGGGCAGGCCTAAATCTTTTTCCGGGCTCCAATCCTGCAAATCGGCTTCGGTATACAGACGGCGGATGGGATGGGCTGAAATGGTAGTGAATTCAGCGCGGCGTTCCGGACTTTTTTCAAGCGTGGGCTTGAGGGTATTTTCTTCCCAGGATCTTTCTTTAGGCGAAGGGCGGCGCGGCGAAACAGGTGTTGCGGGCGTGGCGATTTCGGTCTGAACCTTTGATTTGTCCGTCATTTCGGCGCGGCTCCCGCTGGCACAGCATTGCGAATCGCTGTAACTGGTGCGGACTTTAATGCTATGCGAAAGACGGAACTTGGGCAAGGGAACGGCTGAGCAGAGGGATTTCGGGATATAACAGCTCGCGTCAAAGACCTGCGTCAGACTTTGGGACGATAGGTGCATCGCGGGTCGCTCTACGCCGTTAGGGGTTAACTATCTATCTAAAAAGTTATCTTCATAACGTCAGCCCAGTGTTAATATTTGGCTCGGTTGGGAGGAATATTATGTTTCCACTCCGCGCTTCCCGCCGTCATTTATCACGTCGTCAAGCCAAGTTGATTAATGTAAGGATTCTGACGATATTTTGCGTGGCCATTTTTTGGAGTATCACCTTTGTAGGAGCTGCAATTGCGCAAACGGTTCAAACCGAAAAGCCGCCCACGGAAAGTCCTTTCAACTTTGCTTCGTTAACAGAGCCGGCTTGCCCGGTAACGAACGGTTTTTCTCCTGCTCCGATTACCAATGAAATTCGCGTTCTTTACTATCCGATGGGAAGACCTGCGGCGATAAAGGACCCGAAGTCACTGGCCTTGCACCTGGTTTTGGGCCACGAGTTCATGCCCTTTGATCAGCAGACAATTTCGTTTACGCGGCGCGAAGATGGAGTCTGGGTGACGAAGGTTACATACAAAAACTTTCGTGCGCCGCGCTACGCGATTTACTGGGTAAAGGAGTCCCGGAGTAAACAGGTGGACGCTAACGCCGGAGAATATTTTGAAGTTCCGTTCTGTGACCTGCACGGGAGGCTAGCAGAGGAGAGTGTCAGTCTGCAGGCGCAGTCGTATACGGGAATACTTGAAGCGGAAGGGATAGAACGGCCAACGAATTACGCCAAGGCCGTCGAGATTCTAGAAGATTACATCCATGCCCCGTCACGCCTACGTGGGAAAAAAGTCATCCTGAACTTCTGGGCGGTTTGGTGTGGACCTTGCCGGGCGGAGCTTAAGGAACTAGAACAATTTCAGCAGAACCATCCGGAAGTGGTTGTTTTGACTGCGGTGGATACGACAGCGGAGTCTAAGGATCTCAGGGATTTAATTCGCGAACAGCGGCTGGCGAGTTTGCGGATTGCGCCGACTCCGCCGGGGCTGATGGAGAAATTTGGCGCTTATGGCTATCCGAATACTTTTATCATCGATGAAAACGGATTTGTCCGCATAGAGCAGCTTGGAGGAGGCACCGGCATTTCACGTTATCTAATGGCCGGCTTGGACGCTATACGCGACGCTGGCGGCCCAGGACCGGCCCAAACGGAAAGGCCTTAACGCGATTCATCAGGGCGATCCCGGCGAGGGGCGCGACTCTGTATTCAGCTCGCTCACACTAAATTACTTGTCGGTTGACGGCGTTGGATTGCTGAAGATTTTGTCGGTGCCCACGACTTGGCCGTGGAGGGTGCCGGGAATTAGTGTTTCCGGTTCAAACTCCGCGAGGCCCGATTTGGTGCCAGTGCTGGCGATAGTCACGCGATTCACTTCCAGGGTGCGGCCTACGGCGCGTTCGAAATTGGCTTTGGCTTCGATCAAGTCAGCTAAAGCGCGCAACTCGACGCCTTCCGCGGTGACGTAATCGCGTTGGGTGAGAATTACGTTGTAAACCGTGGAGGCGCCCAGGGCGTATTTTTTCTGCTCCGCCTCGAAGGTTTGTCTTTGCAGTTCGCGGGCTTTGATGGCGGCATCCACGCGGGCGCGATCCTGTTCGAGCGCGATGTAAGTGTTGCGAACGTCGAGCAGCGCGGCATTCTTTAATTGCTGTAACTGAGTTTCCAGCTGACGCTGGGTCAGCACGGCGCGAGCGTTGTCAGCTTGTGCGGAACGGTTGCGCAACGGCAGAAACAGATTCAGCGATGCGAAGTAGTCGGGGAATTGATTGGTGAAGATTTGATTTTGCGCGGTACCAAAGCCCTGCTGAGCAGTCCCTACAATGGGCGCGGTGGTCGTTGATTGAAAGATAGGCGTCTGGACTCCACCAGCACCGGTGACCGTGATGGGGGTGCCGTTGCTGTCGACGATAGGAATGCCGCTGCTGATGACCACCGGACTCCCGGTAATCGGCGAATTTCCCGCCAGACCCGACGAACTGTACTGCCCGCTCAAGGTCAGCGTAGGCAACAAGGCGTTCTTGGTGGCACGAACCTCAACTCCAGCGTTTTTCAGGTTGTACACCTGCTCTTGAAGATCGGGCCGTTTGACGAAGGCTTCCTGAATAGCGTCTTCGAAGGAAGCCGATTCGGTCGCTGCAGGAGGAGTGGGAAGGTCGGTGGGAATAATTTCCACATTGATGAGATTGGGCGCCAAGGGATTTTTGGTCATGGCGTTTTTCAGGACCTGTTCGTCCTGCAGTTGAACGGTTTGTGCGACGATCAAGTTCTGGCGGTTGCTGGCGACTTCGGATTCGGCGCGGGTGACGTCCAGGGGAGCCATGGTGCCAATTTCCAATTGCTTCTTGTTGTCGTTGTAGAGCTTTTCCGAGACGCCGACGGCCTGCTGCTGCACCTTGACGTTTTCGCGGGCGTAAACCAGTTCCCAGTAAGCGTCGATGGCACTGGTTACGGTGGTGATGGCCTGGTTGACGAAAACAAGATCGGCAATCTTGCGATTGTTTTTGGCGATCAGAATGTTGCGGCGCCCGACGAAATACCCGAAGCCATTTAAGAGCTGTTGTGAAAACCCGGCGCTAAACGAGGACTGCACGCTGGGGTTGAAGAAATTGGCCGCCGAGGTGGACGAAGAGCGGGTATTGTTCCAGGCAACATTTATGGTGGTGCCGGGAGTGAAGCTCTGCTGGTATGTGACGTCAAAAAGGGTGGCATGAGAGTGCAAGCCCTGCAAAGTGCTCGTTCCTACCCCGGTTCCCGAAAGGAACGGATTGTTTATCGGTGTGGTGAGCGAATTAATGGAAGTGGTGGCGTTGATGATGGGATCGTAGGATGGAAATATTGTATTGAAGGGGTCAATACTTGCTTGAGAGGTGGGAAAGTCCGCGCCAGGGGTGCCGCGGCCCTGGCCGCCAGCTTTGGTTCTGAGAAGATCGGTGTCGGCGATCCAGGGGTTGTATCGCGCCACGGCAATGTCGAGGCTATTCTCGAGGGCCAACTCGACGGCGTCCTGCAAAGTTATTTGCAGCTTGTTGTCATGAATCAATTGGTCGATGCGGGGCGAATTGACCAGCGCGGGCTCATCGATTTGAATGGCCTTGTAGGGGGCGATCAAGGTTGGAAATGCGCGCGGGCCGTTTACGAAACTGTGCGTGGACAAACCCAGTGAGACGGGGATGGGCGGTGCAGAGGGAGGCGCGGTGCCCGTGGCGGCCTCCGGGCCGGCTTGAGAGGCGGGCGGTATGTTGCCATAGGTGCCGGGCGGCGGAGGCTGCTGCTGCGAGGGATCTTGTTTCGTGGGATCTTGCTTGGGAGGGGGATTTTGAGCAAAGGCGGGCACGACATTTCCGATGGCGATAAGCAATGCCAAGAATGCCGCCACCAATGGGCGAGCATATCGTCCCGACAATTTTTTGATCCGTTTTCTGTTCGGGCAATAGGCGGACCGCTGCGCGGTCATCCGCATCAAGCTCATAGTATTCTTTACCCCTCTGAATTGCCCCTGTAGGGACAGATTGGAAATGTCGGACTCACCTTTAAAACGTTAATGAGACTCAATTTGTTTCGTTCGATTTAGATAAATTATGAAAATAAGGGGGCTAATGAACGCCGGCGCGCGGCGTGCCCGAACGAAAAGCAGTCTAGCAGGGGCGTGCATCCTTGACAACGCAGAGACTGGCGGCTAGGCTGCAGACGTTTCGACGGTTAGGGCGGGGGCGCGGTTAGCGGAGGCAATGCTGAAACGCGAAGAATTAATGGCCATGTTTGAGAGTGCCGGAGCCATCCGGCACGGTCATTTTGAGTTGTCCAGCGGGCTGCACAGCGGAATGTACATGCAGTGCGCACTGGTGCTGCAATATCCGCGGTTTGCGGAGAAGCTGGGGCAAAATCTGGCGAGTTTGTTTGGAGACTTGGAGCTGGATGCGGTGGTGTCCCCGGCCATGGGCGGATTGATTATTGGGCATGAAGTCGCGCGAGCGCTGCCGGA
>DATHGV010000225.1:0-17237 GCA_035490135.1 Candidatus Methylomirabilota bacterium | reverse complement strand
GGGTGTGCATCCGGGATGGGGCTGGTCCTGGCCTGCGAATCGCCGCGTCCTCTACAATCGCGCGTCGTGTGACGTTGACGGCAAGCCCTGGGATCCAGCGCGAAAACAGGTCTGGTGGAACGAAGAGCAGCAAAAATGGGTCGGCAACGACGTGGTGGACTTCAAGGTCGATTCCAAGCCGAAAGATCACATGGGCCCGTTCATCATGAACGCGGAGGGCGTAGGCCGAATCTTTGCGCCGCTCGCGGCCTTTGCCGATGGACCGTTCCCCGAACACTACGAACCGATCGAAAGTCCGATTGACAATCTTTTCCATCCGCAGCAGTCGCACAATCCGGTGGTCAAACGTTTCAAAACCCCGGACGATAAATACGGCACGCCCAAGGACGGTTACACGGTTGTTTGCACGACCTACCGACTCACCGAGCTTTATCATTACTGGACCAAAAACAATCCCATGAACGTGCAGCTCGTGCCGGAGCCGTTCATTGAGATTTCGGTGGAGATGGCCAACGAAATGGGCTTCACCGGCGGCGAAAAAATAAAAGTCTCGAGCATCCGTGGAAGTTACATTGCCAAAGCGATGGTCACCAAGCGCATCAAGCCACTGATGATTGATGGCAAGAAGGTCTACCCGATCGGTCTCCCGATTCATCAAGGCTACCGGGGTATCGCCGAGGACGAAGGCAAGGACGCCAGGACCCTGGCGAATCTGCTCACGCCTACGGTCTATGATCCCAACGCTTTCACACCTGAATTCAAGGGCTTCCTAGTTAAGGTAGAGAAGGCCTAGGTGCGCTCATGAGTCAGGCGACTTTGCGAATCCAAAAAATTTCGGCTCACGCCGGAGCGGTACCCGGCGAGGGCACCCAGCGCGAACCGCAAGTCTGCAAATTAATCGATACCACCACCTGCATCGGGTGCAAAGCCTGCGAAGTGGCCTGCATGGAGTGGAATGACCTGCCTTTCGGCGAAACAATTTTCGACAACACGTATCAGACCATGCCGGAGACTCGTTGGAATTATTGGAACCTGATCTTATTCAATGAGCACGAGCGCGAAGACGGTACCCTCATGTGGTTGATGCGCAAAAATCAGTGCATGCACTGCGCCGACCCTGGGTGTCTTGAAGCTTGCCCGTCCGACGGCGCCATCGTGCAGTACACCAACGGCATCGTCGATTTCCAGCAGGACAAATGCATCGGCTGCGGCTACTGCATTACCGGCTGCCCCTTCAACATCCCGAAATTCAATAAAGAAACCAAGCGCGTCTATAAATGTACTTTGTGCAGCGACCGCGTAAGTGAAGGCCTCGAGCCTGCCTGCATCAAGTCCTGCCCTACCGGCTGCTTGCACTTTGGCACCAAGGATGACATGCGCTACCTCGCCAATGCACGCGCAAAGCAATTGCAGGAGCATTCGAATTTTCCGCACGCGGGCGTCTACGATCCGCCCGGAGTCGGCGGCACCGGCGTGATGTATGTACTGCACGACATGACGCAAACGGAAGCCTATGGCGGTTTGCCCTCCGATCCGCACATCCCCTGGTCCGTGAAATTGTGGAAGCATCCGTTGAAATGGCTCGGCAACGTAGCCATGGTCGGCGGATTGCTCGGACTCTTCGTGCACTACATTCGCTTTGGCCCGAAGGATGATCCCGACGATCCCACTGCCAACCAGAACGAGCCGCCGGTCTCGGGGCCTCCAATCAAAGAGCGTCCAGCCTCCGCACCACCAGTAACCACATCGGGAGAACGTGTGCGATGAACAATCGAGCAGATGCGCCAGCCGATGCAATACTGCCGAACGGCCACATCGTCCGTTATACCTTCCGCGAACGCCTGATGCATTGGATCAACGGCTTCGCCTATCTTTACCTGATGCTGACCGGGCTGGGCATTTGGTCTCCGTGGCTATTCTGGCTCCTCATCGCGTTCGGTGGTCCACAAATTTCGCGCATGTTGCATCCCTGGGTCGGCTTGGTATTTGCCTTCAGCCTCACTTGGATGTTCCTTACTTGGGCTTCGCAAATGCACACCACCGAAGAAGACAAAGCCTGGATGAAATCCATGAACCATTACGTCCACAACGAAGACGAAGAAATGCCCCCGGCGGGCCGCTACAACATGGGCCAGAAGTTATTATTCTGGGGATTCGTATTTTGCGGAGTTTTGTTGCTCTTGTCGGGCTTGGTCCTGTGGCTCCCCGAATATATTCCTTGGAACGCCCGGGCCCTGCGCTACGCAGCGGTGCTGATCCACCCCGCCGCAGCCTTGCTGACCATCGGACTCTTCCTCATTCACATTTACATGAGCGTCTTCGCCGAGCGCGGCGCATTCAAATCCATGATTCGCGGCGATGTCTCCCAGGCGTTCGCCAAGCGCCATCACCGCTTGTGGTGGGAACGCGTAGTTGGATCCGTCAGCCGCAGATAATGGCGGCGAAAAATGTTGCCAACGATTATGACGGTCGCATCCGCCGCGCTGAACGATTAGCCACCCTCCACCCGTTCACGCACGAAGTTTTAACCTTCTACAAACAAGTCGCGCAATTTCAGAAAAGTTTGTACGTGCGAATGCTATCTGGGGGCAAGCCGCGAGGAGCCGATAAGAATCTCCCATCTCTGCGACAGGAATTACAAATCGAAGGCCTTCTTCCCCACTTTCAGGAATTTTTGAAACTTGTCGCCGCCAACGCCCCAGTTACCCTCGCGGAATCTGCCCACCAGCTTTCTGCGCAACCGCCCCAGGCTTGGGCCGGCATTTTGCAAGATTATTGGGCTACCAGTGGCCGCGACGACCGCCCGAACGCGGCATTCGATCAATTCCTGCCCCGCGCTTTTCTCCAGCCTTACGCAGAGCATCTCGCGGCAGATCGCCCTATGGACGAAGCCGCGGGCTTTCCCTCTCTTTGTCCGTCATGTGGCGCACGGCCGCTGATAGGAGTGCTTCGGCCTGAAGGTGATGGTGGCAAACGATTCCTGCTGTGTTCGTTCTGCTTGCGGGAATGGGAGTTTCGGCGAATTTATTGCGCCACTTGCGCGGAAGAAACGGAAAACAAACTACCCGTCTATGTCGCCGAACAATTTCCTTACATCCGGGTAGATGCTTGCGAGACCTGCAAATTTTATTTGCGAACGATTGACCTTACCAAGGACGGAAACGCGGTGCCGCTGGTGGACGACCTCGCCGCTATTCCGCTTTCATTGTGGGCTGAGGAACACGGTTATTCGCGAGCGCAGTCAAATCTTCTGGGCACTTAAATTTTAACGCGCTGAATGCTGACCTAAACCAAGCAGCTCTCAGAAGTGCTTAGCTTTGAACGTTCACACCCTTCCAGAAAGCAATGCGATCCTTAATGTCCGCGGCCGCCGCTTTCGGCTCCGGATAATACCAGGCGGCGTTTTCATTTTTTAGTCCGTCAACTTCTACGTGGTAATAGTGCGCGGTTCCCTTCCAGGAACAAACCGATGTGTGGCTGCTCGGTTTCAGAAATTGTTTCTCCACCGCTTCCGGCGGAAAGTACTGATTGCCTTCCACCACCACAGTAGAATTACTGTCTGCGATGGTCTTGCCTGCCCAGGTAGCCTTGGCCATAATCTTTCTCCCGCTAAAATAACCTCTCGGTGCGGATTTGATGTAGGAACGAGCGATTTCGTTTCATTAAATGCGTTTTGCGGGCGGCCTGCCGCGAAATTTTCGATCGCGCCTTACCCCTAGCGCAAAAACCTATACAATCGAGCCCATGCCGACCCGTATTAACAAGGTGCTCCCACTTCCTTGGAGAAGATTAAAGTGGCCTGCGCTATGGCCGATGCTCTTTTTTCTTATTACGCCGCTCGCAGCACAAACGCACTCGAATAGCCCACTCTCTTCGACGGTCGATCTGAAAGTTGCCCCAGACTTGGAAGCCCGCCTTGCGCGATTTAAGCCCATCAACATGCCTTTCCACCAGGAAGGCCTCAGTCCACGAGAAATTCAACTCGTTCACAAATTGGTGGACGCCGCGAATTGCATAGAACAAATTTATTGGCGCCAGAGCGACCCCAAAGGTTTGAAACTTTATCTTTCTCTCGCAGGAAGCAGGAATCCGCAAGACATCAAGCTGCGCCACTTTCTCAAGATCAATGGCAGCCGCTACGATCTCGTCGACGAAATGAAGCCTTTTGTCGGCACCGAGCCTGCTCCTCCAGGACGCGCGTTATATTCGCCGGGATTGACCAGAGACGACATTGAGAAATATGTGCAGCAACTTCCCGAGCAAAAAGCGGCAATTTATAGCGAATTTACGGTAGTGCGCGGGAAAGGCGATTCTTTGGTCGCCATCCCCTACCACGTCGAATTCGCGGAATTTCTAAAACCGGCCGCCACCGCGCTCCGCGAGGCTGCGGCCGTGAGCGATGATCCGGCATTCGCCAAGTTTCTGCGGCTACGTGCCGACGCATTGCTGACAGACAATTATTATCAAAGCGACCTCGCGTGGCTGGACCTAAACAATCCAAAATTCGATCTAATTCTCGCGCCCTATGAAACGTATCTCGATAACTTGCTCGGAGTGAAAACCTCTTACGGCGCCGCGGTACTCATCCGCAACGAACAAGAGAGTAAAAAGCTCGAAATGTATCAGAAATATGTTCCCGATTTGCAGGAAGCCTTGCCTCTGGACAAAGCAGATTTGCCCTCCAAGCGTGGCCACTTAACTCCCATGGAAGTAATGGACGCCCCCTTTCGCACAGGAGATTTGCTTCATGGATACCAATCCGTCGCTGACAACTTGCCGAACGACGCGCGAGTACACGCCGCCAAAGGCAGCAAAAAGATTTTCTTCAAGAACTTCATGGATGCCCGCGTGGACGAAATCATTCTTCCTTTGGCCAAGCGTCTGATGCGCGAGGATCAGGCCGCCAAGGCTTCCGGAGAAGGATATCTGGCCTCCACGCTGATGCATGAGATCAGCCACGAACTCGGCCCTAATTACTCGAGGACCGCGCAAGGCCAACGCGAAATTCGCGAAGCCATCGGCGGAAGTTTTTCAGGTCTGGAAGAAGCCAAAGCAGATGTGGTAGGTATGTTCGGACTTCAATGGCTGCAAGCGCATGCTGTAATCAGCAAAGAAAAACTCGAAGAAGATTACATTTCCTACGTGGCAGGAAATTTGCGGACGATTCGTTTTGGAATCGCCGAACCTCACGGCCGCGCGGAGATGATGGAATTCAGTTATTTGTCGGAACAAGGTGCCATTACCCGCGACGCCGCGACCGGAAAATACGCCGTGGTAGTGAAAAAGATGCCCGCCGCCATTGGCGCATTAGCGAAGGAACTGCTCGAGCAAGAAGCCACTGGCGACCGCGCGCGTTCCGAAGCGTGGTTTACTAAGTACGCCGTGTTGCCGCCAGAATTGCAAGCGGCCCTCGGCAAAGTTTCCGATATTCCCGTGGATGTGGAACCTATTTATTCGTTTGAGGAGGCGATTCGATGACCGAGCAGAATTTTGCCAATCATGCTAAGACCGTGCCGGCATTTCATTTGTTTGTGTTGCCAGTGTTGTTTCTCAACGTCGGCTGGTCAGTTTACCATTGGAAAACGTCGCTATGGTCGCTCGACGGAGCGATTGGGGTGCTGACGTCCGTCGCACTGTTGCTCGGTATCCTGTTCGCACGGATGTTCGCTCTGTCGGTGCAGGACCGCGTGATCCGTCTGGAAGAGCGGCTGCGCTGTGAGCGATTGCTGCCTCAGGATTTGCAGGCGCGCATCGTTGAGCTAGAACCCGGACAACTTGTTTCGCTGAGATTCGCCTGCGATGCGGAACTTCCGGCGCTGGCGCGAAAAGTGCTCGATGAAAAAATCAAAGATCGCAAGGCCATCAAACAACAGATTAAAAACTGGCGACCCGACTATCTGCGCGCTTGATGTCGTTTGGCGACCGGCGACCGAGCCACAACTAAACTAAAGGATGCTGCGTACCACGCCGCCATCCGCACGCACAGCCGCCCCGTTAATCGTAGCGGACTGCGTGCTGGCCACAAAAGCCACCACAGCGGCAACTTCCTCGGGTGTCTCAAAACGTTTCAACAACGAACTCGGTCGCACGCCCTCGAAAAATTTCTTTTCAAATTCGGCGCTCGAAATTCCCTGCTGCCTCGCCAGATCCGCTACAAAAGTGCCCACCCCTTCCGAAGCAGTCGGCCCCACTAGCACCGAATTCACCGTGATCCCCGTGCCCGCCACGGACTCCGCAATCCCGCGCGCCACGGCAATTTGCGCCGTCTTGGTCATGCCGTAATGAATCATTTCAGCGGGAATTTGCTGCCCCGACTCGCTGGAAATAAAAATAATCCGGCCCCAATTTTTTCGCATCATGCCCGCCAGATAATGGCGGCTGAGACGGACACCACTCATCACGTTCACCTCGAAGAATCGCAACCAATCCGCGTCCGATATTTCCGCGAAGGGCTTCGGCTCAAAAATTCCGAGATTGTTGACCAGAATGTCCGCGTCAGAGATTACCTTCGCGAAAGCCTTAACGCCCTCAGCGGTGCCTAGATCACCAGCAACACCCCGCACCTCGGCCTTCGCAGTCTCTTGGCGGATTTTGTCGATCGCGGAATCCACGCGCGCTTGCGTCCGCCCATTGACGATCACTTGAGCGCCTTCCGCAGCCAAAGTATTCGCGATCGCAAACCCGATGCCGGCGGTCGAACCGGTTACGACCGCTACCTTTCCTGTTAGGCCTAAATCCATTTAACACTCCATAAGCAGGTTATTTACAAAGTTGAAGAGTTGCGAATATCGACCGAAATCTTTCTACCGTGCCGCGGCAATCGCCGCCGCGCCCTCGATTTCAGCGATCTCCTGCTTGGTCAGCGTAACATCGGCGGCACCCACTACGCCTTCGACCTGCTTCGCGTTCCGCGCGCCAACAATCACACCGGTGATCGCCAGATGTCGCAATACCCACGCGATTGCAATTTCGCCCGGGGAACGCCCGAGACGTTGCCCCACCTGGCGAAGTCGTTCCACCAGCTCAATATTCTTGGAAAGTCGTGGCTCCTTGAATTCAGCACCACGACTACGAAAATCATTCTCGGGCAACGCGGCGGCGCGCTCGCGAGTCATCGCTCCGGTTAATAAACCCGACGCCATCGGTGAATAGGAAATCACGCCGATTCCCCGCTTTTCGCAATACGGAAGAATTTCAGCTTCAATCTGACGCCGAATCAGCGAATACGGCGGTTGCAGTGAAGTGATCGGCGCGATTTTTTCAGCGCGTTTCAATTGCTCGACGTTAAAATTAGAAACACCGATCCAGCGAACCTTCCCTGCCTTCTGCAGTGCAGCCATCGTTTGCCAGGCTTCTTCCAGACCGGGTCCGTTATCTGCTGGCGGCCAATGCATTTGATAAAGATCGAGCACGCTGACCTGCAGCCGGCGCAAACTGGCTTCGCATTCACGGCGAATGGAATCAGCGCTGTATTCATTGCGAACTTTGCGCTGCTCATCCCAAACCATAGAACATTTCGTAAAAATGTAAGGCCGCGCCCCCTGCCATTCTTTCAGAGCCTTCGCGACGATTTCCTCCGAATGCCCGGTGCCATACACGGCGGCCGTATCAATCCAATTGACACCCAACTCCAACGCTCGCTTAATCGCCGCAATGGAATCGTTATCTTCCTGATTCCCCCAACCGAATTCCCAGCCCCCTCCGCCAATAGCCCACGCGCCAAAGCCCACGCGAGTTATATTTAAGTCGGAATTACCGAGCTTGCGAGTCTGCATCTTTTCGCTCCGAAAACTGAATAAATTCGAAATGCTCGTTAGTTTGGATGAAGCTCGGCGGCAAAAGTTAGAAGTTAATTGGCGATCAACACAGCATCAGCTGAAACAGTCTCGCCGTTTGCGTTGGTGAGCGTTAGCTGCTGGGGGCCGGCCGGTACTGCGGGCGAAACCACGGTCAGTGTATTCATATCCACCAATGTTGCCGTTGTAGGCTTGCCGCCGATGACAACCTTTACTCCCGGTTGAAAGCCGCTGCCTCGAATAGTCAACGACGTGCCTCCACCAGCCGCAACAGTTGCCGATGAAACGTTTCCTATGGCCGGAGGAACAGCGGCCAATTGCACCACAGCAAGAGCGGCATTTTGCGGCGATCCATCCAGAGAGGTGATCGCGAAGAGTCGCTGTCCGCTTTCATCGATCGTCAAAAGATCGCCATGAAGCGCGTCCACATCAGTCATCAATTGCTGCGGCAAAAATATCCGCATTCGCAATTCGCCCGAACGCGCGTCAGAAATATCCACACCGCCCGTACATTCGGCGCGCCCGCGGCTCCAGTGAGAAATGGCTGATAGATGAGCGCCCCGCTTGGATGCATCGCTAGTCCCGGCACCGCAACGCGTCCAGGGACTTGGTTTAATTCTGCGGCCGTCAGCACCCCCGTAACATAAAGACCGGAATCGCGAATCTCCGTGGTGTTGGCGGTTCGCACCGCAAACGCCGTTCCGTCAACCGTGCTCGCAATGTCCTGGATGGAGACATTCGCCGGGCGAAACCTTGAACAGCCCTGGCGAGTTGGCGTCCCACGTCGCAAACTTGGCGTTTGAGTTATCGCCAAACGCAAACACTATGTGGTCGCCGCCGCTGTTCCCCTGAAGAAGTGGCGTTCCCAATAGACTGGAAACCTCTGGCTGTGGCGCGGTCTGAACAACGAATGGACTGACAGACAAATCCATTTGAGAAAGACACGTGGCGCAACCGCTTCCAGATACACCTTCAGCACTCAGACCGACAAAAGCTGTTTGTGTGCTGGTTGCCGCAATCCTCGAAGGTCCCGAGCTTGCGAATAAATATACAAGCGCCAATCCGCGAAGAGCAAATGCTCGTCTATCGATACTGGCGATCATCAACGGATTGTCCAGCAAAATAAAAACGGCGGCGAGGAGTTGATCCCGCCGCCGTCGTCTCGAAAATAAAATAGGAAAAGTTAAATAGTCTTCGCGGTCGCCGGAGTGCGCGCGAACGCATTCGCACCGGACGACTCTTTATCCGAAGTGCGATCGATTTCCACGGAACCCTTAAAGTAGGCGCCGTCTTCGATCATGATCCGCGCGGTGGTCAGGTCACCGTTCACGGAACCGTCCTTCTTGATCTCGATGCGATCTTTAGCGCGGAGATTGCCCTTCACCGTGCCGTAGACCACAACTTCGCGCGCGATAATATCCGCGGTGACTTTGGCGCTCGCGCCCACAGTCAGCTTCCGCTCATCCAGCGTGATCAGTCCTTCGACCGTCCCGTCGATCAGCAGATCTTCATTGCCGGAAATCTCGCCCTTAACGTGCAAACTAGAGCCAAGCCGCGCTCCCGTTCCCGTACGGTCTCCGGTATTTCCCAGCGGACGAATTGCATCTGTACCTGTTGCCATGTTGGTTGTCCCCTCCCAAGCAGCCGTAGCAGGCTTCGGCGGCTCATTGAAATTGAATTTTCTTGGCTCCGGTTCCGCAGCCTGCGGCGTTTCCGGTTTCTTGTTACTCCACATCGTTCCTCCCAAGGGACAGCCCCCAAAACTACAAGACGTCCAACCGGGTAAAGCAAACTCTATGCCTTGGGATGTGCACTTGCAAACGGCGCGTGGTCCGCTCGTGCGTTACAGTTACTGGACCAGAGGACAGGGGGCGCAAAGATAACACAGAATAATGCGCCTTTGTGATGCAAAACTTCGCAGTAATTAAATTTTAATGTTCACGCGCTGTGGAAATGCAAGTGACCCACGATCTGGCCCCCTCTTCAGGAATTGTTGCTCGGTGGCAGGAGAAACCGCTTCAGAAAGTTGGTTTGTCCGGCACCGGCTGCGTCGCAAGAAAATCCTGCTGAAAACGTCCCGCGTAGGAAGCAATTAATTCCTGCAGGCGCTCAGAACTGGCAGCCTTCAGAATCAATACGGCATGGTGGTATTTTGAAATGTGTCGCACGATTTCCGGATCGTTGTACGCCGAAGTATCCGGATGTTCTTGCCGCGCCAGTGACAGAATCACCCCTGCGTATTCACGCCTGTGAGGCGGAAGCTGATAAGGCTCCTTGCCTGCGCCGACTTCCAGCCGTGCCCACTCGCGCCATAAATTAATGCCCGTCGCCGCTTCGATTACGTCGCTGATGAACGCCCCGCCGACGCGCGCTGCCACTTCAATAAAGTAAAACTTGCCGTCGGAATCCGCTTTCAGAAATTCAGCATGTGTCACTCCGCGAACGAAACCCAATTCCTGGAGAACTCTTCGATTGAGTTCAAGAAGCTCCGCAGCTTCCGGCGCACCCGCCGCCAATGTACTGGTGGTGAAAACCCCGCCCTGGTGAGACGTCGTCAACGGCGGCGTGCCGTATTTATGAGCCTCCGCGAAAACGACCCCGCGCTCCGACGCGATGCTATCAACGTGGTACACCGTCCCGGGAACAAAGCGCTCCAGCAGATAAAAAGATTGCTGATCCCCCAGTTCGTCAAGCCACGGCCAAAGCTCGTCCGGCGAGTAAATCTTCTTCATCCCGATGCCCGAGGCCTGCGAACGCGGCTTCAAAAGCCATGGCGCCGGCACACGCGCCATATATTCGCGCAGGTCATCGTAATTCAGCACCGCCACAAATTCCGGGACCCGAATGCCAGCTTCTTTCGCTCGCGCGCGCATGGAAAGCTTGTCGCGGAAGTAGCGCACGGTAGTTAGGCCCATCCCCGGGATGCGCATATGCTCTCGAAGCGCGGAGACATTTTCCATATCGAATTCGTCCAGCGCTACGATGCGATCAATGCTTTGCGACCTCGCGATGTAACTGACCGAATAGATCAAGCCCTGCAGCGGAAGATCCTCGGGCATGGTAAAAATGCCGTCGAGACACTCCCGTGGCCAGTCGCCATCCTTTAATTTCTCCACGGTAAGCAGCAGCACGCGACAACCCATGGCTTTACACGTGCGAATAAACTCCTGTCCTTTTTCGTAGGAGGTTACACACAGAATTGTCAGCGGCTTCTGGTCCGGCATAAATCCCCTGAAACTTTTATCGGGAACGGTTCAACGGCGCGATGATAGCTCACATAAATTCGAAATTCACCAACGCAAGCAGCGCCCTACGCAGCGCGCGGATTATACGTTCTTATTCCCTGCCGGAAACAAGAATTGCAACACCGGCCCAACGCGCCGCGACCACGCCGCTTCATTGTGTTCCGCGCCTTCTACTCGTTCGTAGTGCAGATCGCGGTCGAGTTGCCAGCCTTTTTTCACCAGCACATCCCGAAAATTTTCAACGTCACGCACGATCTGCCGCCCTTCGCGAGTCCCGATGTCCAGCCAAATGCGCGGACGCGGCTCGACCTGCACGGTCGCCGCGAAACGATGCATCACCCTTTGGTTCCACCACACTGAAGGAGAAAGCGCCGCCAGCCTCCCGAATACCTGCGGAAATTTCAGCCCTACGTACAGTGACACGAGGCCGCCGAGCGAAGATCCGCCTAATCCAGTATTCGCCGAATCACGGAGCGTCCGGTATTCCCGATCGATGAAGGGTTTCAGTTCATCAATCAGGAATTTGCCATAACGATCGGCACGGCCGCCGCCCAACTTCGGCACCGGCGTGGGCGTGTACTCCCGAATGCGTTGCTCGCCCAAATTATAAATCCCCACGATAATCAGCGGCTCAACCGCTCCGCTGCCGATCATGTGATCCGCCGTTTCACTCACGTGCCAGTCCATCCCTGGAACAAACGCCGTCGAGCCGTCAAAAAGATTTTGACCATCGTGCAAATACAGCACCGGAAATCGCCGAGATGCTTGTTCCTCATAGCCCGGTGGCAGATAAATCACCAGGTCCCGTTCGTTTTTCAAAACTTTAGAAGGAAAGTTTTCGTGTTTGCGAAGGGTCATGGAGTAATAGTGACGAGTAGGTCCTTGGCTTCCACATTCTGCCCCGGCGACACCAGCAGCTTGGCAATTTTTCCTGAAATCGGCGCATAAATATTGGATTGCATCTTCATGGCTTCCAGCGTCAATAATTTCGCGCCGCGCTCTACAGCTTGATTTGCTTTCACAGCAATGCCACTGATAACTCCTGCGGTAGGAGCCGCCACCTGTCCCGGATCACCGGGATCCGCTTTTGGATGCGATCGCTCCACAACTCGCAGCGCACGGTCGCGCACATTCACTTCCCGCGGCTGTCCATTTAACTCGAAAAATAAAGTGCGCGTGCCATCCGGATGCGGTTCGCTGGCGGTCAGGAACCGGATGATCAGCGATTTTCCAGCCTCGATCTCTACGGTGATTTCTTCTCCGGATCGCAACCCATAAAAAAATGCATACGTAGGAAGAACACTCACATCACCGTATGTCTGCCGGAACTTGTCGTACTTGGTGAACACCTCGGGATACAACAGATGGCTTAGGAGGTCCTCCCGCCGAACCGAATGATTTAGTTTCTTCTCCAGCGCTTTCTGCTCTTTATCTAAATCCACATCTTCAAGACTCGCACCGGGCCGCCCGCGCACAGGAGCCTGTCCACGTAAAATAATTTTCTGCAATTTTTTTGGCCAACCGCCCGGCGGAACACCCAGCACACCCGAAAACATTTCCACCACGGAATTCGGTAAGGACACATCATGCTTCTCATCCAGCGCCAAAATGTCAGCCGGATGCAGTTCGTTGGCCATCAGAAACAACGCCATGTCTCCGACGACCTTACTCGAGGGCGTCACTTTAACAATATCTCCGAAAAGCTGGTTCACCTCCGCGTACACTCTTTCTGCCTCGCGCCAGCGAGGCCCCAGCCCCATGGATGTCGCTTGTTCCCGAAGATTGGTGTACTGCCCGCCCGGAATTTCGTGTTGATATAAACGCGCGGACCCTGACTTCGGTCCCGAGTCAAACGGCCCATAAAAACCACGCACCGTTTCCCAATAATCCGAGCACTCATTCAACGTTTCGATGTCGAGCTGCGTATCGCGCGGCGTATATCGCAGCGATTCAACGATGGCATTCAGATTCGGTTGGCTGGTACCTCCACTCATGGAGGCGACCGCGGCATCGGCCACGTCCACCCCAGCTTCAGCAGCCTTCAAAATACTTGCTGCGTTGAGCCCACTGGTGTCATGCGTGTGAAAGTGCACCGGTATGCCGATCTCTTGTCGCAGCACTTTCACTAGCTCATACGCCGCGTAGGGTTTGCACAACCCTGCCATATCTTTAATAGCCAGAAAATGAGCGCCCCGCTTTTCGAGTTGCTGCGCCAGCGCCACGTAATACTTCAGCGAGTACTTAGGCCGCGCACTATCGAGAATGTCCCCTGTGTAACAAATGGCTGCTTCACAAACCGCGCCCGTTTCCAGTACCGCATCGATCGAAACATGCATGTTATCGATGGAATTAAGCGAATCGAAGATGCGAAAAATGTCGATGCCCTGCCCGTGCGCCTCGCGAACAAATTCCACGATTACGTTATCGGGATAGGAAGCGTAACCCACGGCATTCGCCCCGCGCAGCAACATCTGAAAACAAATATTCGGCACGCGTATTCGTAGGTCCCGCAACCGCTGCCACGGGTCTTCATGCAAAAAACGCAATGACGTATCAAACGTCGCCCCGCCCCACATCTCCAGGCTGAAAAGATTCGGCAGGCGTCGCGCAACTGCACCCGCTGTAGCAAGCAAGTCATGCGTCCGTACACGCGTGGCCATCAGCGATTGGTGAGCATCGCGAAAGGTCGTGTCCGTGATTAACAGCCGCTTTTCTTTTTTCGCCCACGCGGCAAATTTCTCAGGCCCGAGTTTATGCAGTAGTTGCCGTGTTCCGTTCGCAATATCCATTCCAGGCGCAGCCGGAACAACCGGAGTCTCCCGCGTCTCGGGAGCTTTCTTCCCCTTCACCTCCGGATTCCCATTCAAAATAACGTCGCCCAGATAAGACAAAAGTTTCGTGGCCCGATCGCCCCGAGTGCGAAAGCGAAAAAGCTCCGGCGACTCGTCAAGAAATGATGTGGTGACGTCCCCAGCGCGGAATTTCGGATGATTGACGACGTTTTCCACGAACGGAATATTCGTTTTCACTCCGCGAATCCGAAACTCGCGCAAAGCGCGGTCCATCCGCTGGCACGCTTCCGGCAGGTTTGCGCCCCAGGCCGTCACCTTGACCAACAAAGAATCGTAATAAGCGGCGAGAATCGCGCCCGCATATGCCGTTCCGCCGTCCAGGCGAATGCCAAAACCGGCCGGTGAACGGTAGGTGGAAATTTTTCCGTAGTCCGGAGAAAAATTATTAGAGGGGTCTTCCGTGGTAACACGGCATTGCAGCGCTGCGCCATAAAGCGGAATTTTTTCCTGGGCCGGCAGCGACAGCGGCGCTTCATGCAAGTGATGCCCCTGCGCCACCAGAATCTGCGAGCGCACCAGGTCAATCCCGGTAACCATCTCCGTGACGGTGTGCTCCACCTGAATGCGCGGATTTACTTCGATGAAATAAAATTTTGCTGCGTCAACGTCATACAAAAATTCAACCGTACCGGCGTTTCTATAGCCCGCTTTGCGCGCCAATGTCACGGCTGCTTCGCATAATTCGCTGCGCACCCCCGCCGGTAAATTTGCCGCCGGTGCGACTTCCACTACTTTTTGGTGCCGTCGCTGCACCGAGCAATCGCGCTCGTACAAATGCAGCAGTTCGCCGTGTTCATCGCCAAGAATTTGCACTTCCAGGTGTCGAGCGCGTGCAAGATATTTCTCGAGGAATACCGAACCATCGCCAAACGCCGATCGCGCTTCCCCCTGGGCCTCTTCCAGCAAACGATCCAGTTCCGCCGCGTCCTGAACGACGCGCATGCCCCGCCCACCTCCGCCCATCGCGGCTTTTACCATCACCGGATAACCAATCTCATCCGCGGCTTTGTGCGCCGCAGCATTGGTCTTCACCGGCTGGGCAGTGCCAGGGAGCACCGCCACGCCCGCCGAAGCAGCGAGGCGTCGCGCCGCCGTTTTATCGCCGAGCAATTCAAGGAGATCCGGAGTAGGTCCGACAAACTTAATCCCGGCCTCTTCGCAGGCGCGCGCAAACGCCGGATTTTCAGAAAGAAATCCATACCCGGGATGGATCGCATCAACTTCTTTTTCTTTGGCCAGCGCGACGATCCCCGGAATATCGAGATACGCCTCTACCGGCCCCTTTCCGGCGCCAATTAGATACGCCTCATCCGCTTTAAAGCGGTGCAGCGCCAGCCGGTCTTCCTGCGAATAGATCGCCACCGTGCGCAGCCCAAGCTCATTGGCAGCACGAAAAATCCGGATAGCGATCTCGCTCCGATTGGCCGCGAGCAGCTTTCGGATAGGCCGGCTATTTTTCATTCGGAAGGTACAACAGCAGAACCATGCGCGAAATTCTACATTGTTTCACCGACCGCGCGCGAGGCGAGCACACCGAATTTTGGATTGGCTGAAAAGAAATAATCTATGCGGGTGTTTAACATCAGCACCGCAACCTGCCACAGCCGCAAATCAGTCTTTGGAGTTTGAGGATTCCGCCAGTACCGGGGTGGCCGGCGGCGCTGCTTTCAATTGGTCAAGCTCGATCTGAACCTTCTCCCACGCCTTAGGATCGCGCTTAGTTGCATACGGGGCGTTGGGGTCGCTGTAAAACGCCAAAATATTTGCTCGCACCTCCGGTAAGGCCTTGGCAAACTTCTCATCCGACAACTTGTCCAGAAGTTTCGCGTAGGTATCATCGCTCATGCGGTACTGGCCCGGAGCAATGCTTCCTCCTGTGTCAAAATTATCGTTAACCAGTTCTAGCTGGCCGCTTCCAACCGCGCCCAGCAATTTGCGGTAGCGATCCAGCGTAACGTTGAAACTGTCTTCAAACATTTTCTCCGTTTGCGGCGTTGGAGCGCGGAACTGAAGAACCCTCAGCGGTCCGATCTTGGGAAGCAGCTTGGTCAAGAACGCAATAAATTTCTCGCCGGCCGTCGGCTGGTCGTAATCCTTGCCCCATTCCTTTTCATAACTGGCACGCTTCAGGTTGTACAGAAACTTCCTCTTGGTCATGCCCGGCACGTCTTTTTGTATGTCTTTTTTCTTTAGGCTCCACGCGATTTTTGTGGCTTTGGGGAGTTGCTCACTCACCGCGTGGCGATAGGAATTTAATGCTTTTTCTTCGCTGGGAAGCACGGTTTTCAATTCGAGGCCGTAGGTTTCCTGAAATGCCTGTTCCAACAACGGCACTGCCACTTGAAACCCGATGAAGTCGTGATAACTGTCCGGAGCGTAGCGGTGTTGCGCGACTTCCAGGACATCAAAGCCAAATTCGGTTTTGATGTGCGCCAGCGGGTCATCCTCATATGTAACTACATCCCCAAATTTCTTTTTCAGCTTGGGATACAGAATTGGCACCGCGTGGTTCGTTCCGATGCTATGGCCATCCGTATCCGCAGCATAATGCGCCATCGAGCCCAACGCGAAAGCGTAATCGTTCAGGTCCTTGGAGTCGTGCATCATCGCGAGAATAAAATCGGCGCTGCGTATGTAATGGGTGAGGTCACTGAAAAAATGAGTCCCGTGCGGATAATAACCCAGGTCCTGAATAATGGCACCGCCGTAAGCATATCCATGCGCCTTGCGCAGTTCGTCGGGAGTGGCGTGCGGAAACCGTTTCAGTAGTAGCGGCTTCAGGTTCGTGTCCCAAGCCGCGTCGATGATGGCTTCGTGGGAAAGCACCGCATAGGCCGCGCATCGAAGCGGCAAAAGGAGCGCCAATAGCAGTGCCAGGGCGAAGATGGTCTTAATGGGTTTTGTTGATTTTTTCAGATCAAAGTTACTCAAAAGAAGCGTCCTTTTAACACTTAGAATGTGCTGGGACTAGTCTAGCCCACCCGAGATGCAATGGAAGCGCGAACGCGCGCACTGGTACCAGAATGTTCTATACCAATAAAAACGCAAAAGTTGCGCTGTTGGAAGCGTTTGAGATTGAAGAACGATCGAGGCCCAAGCGAAACTATTTCAAAAAGTTAACGAAGCGGCCAGCCTAATATTTTCTCAGAACGCCAATCACGCGGCCTTGTATCTTGACCTCGTTGGCCGCCACGATAATCGGCCCCATTTCGGAATTAGCAGGCTGCAGGCGAATCTTCCCTGGCCCTTCGCGGTAGAAACGCTTCAATGTAGCCTCATCCTCTCCGATCAGCGCCACCACGATGTCGCCCGCATTTGCCACTTGGGTTTGCTCACACACCACA
>DATHGV010000224.1:0-2995 GCA_035490135.1 Candidatus Methylomirabilota bacterium | reverse complement strand
ATGTGAAGTTCACCGGGCAGGCGGATCATTTTCCCTTTCTCGGCGTGGCCGTGTGGGTGGCGATACTGCTCTCGGTAGGAGTGCGCCGGCCGGACTGGGAAGTACTGCCTCGAGCCTTCCGAGGCTCGATCTTTCTGCTTTCACTGGTGTTAATTACCTCGATGATGCCGGTGGAGAAGTTGCCCCTGGCGTCCTGGAGAACAACGCTGGGCCTGGGTTTTCTATCCGCCGTGTTTGACAATATTCCGCTCACGGCGCTCGCACTCAAGCAGAACGGCTACGACTGGGGCATGCTGGCGTATGCGGTGGGGTTTGGCGGCTCGATGATCTGGTTTGGATCGTCCGCAGGCGTTGCAATTTCCAATCTCTTTCCCGAGGTGCGGTCGGTGGGCGCATGGGTCGAAGAGGGATGGCTTACCGCCGTCGCCTATGTTGTGGGATTCGCGGTACTATTGATGTTGCTCGGTTGGCATCCGGCGCCGAAGCTGCGTCCTGAACACGGTCCGCCCGGTGGCGGAATCACGCAGGTCAACAACAAGTAAGGCTGACTCATGACTGTTTTTTTAGAGAAAATCCAGCCAACCGCATTTCAGCGTTTTTTCCGGACCGAGACGATCGGCGGATTGCTCCTGCTGCAGTCAGCTTTTCAATAAGCTAGTCTATCGACAACAGAGAAGTGCGAAATCGCTGATGCTGAAGCAATCGACAGTAAGTGCGCACGTAAGCAATCATGCCGCCCCACCGCGAAATGGGCACGCGGGCGCGCGCGTTGCGATTCTCTCGGGCGTTCTTTTTCTGTCCGGAATTGGCGCGCTCATTTTTGAAACATTGTGGCTGCGCCTGAGCGGGCTCGCATTTGGCAATTCGGTCTGGGCCGCCGCGTTAATTCTTTCCAGCTTCATGGCGGGTTTGGCGCTGGGCACTGCGATCGCGGCGTCATCGAGGGTTCGTCGATGGCGGCCCCTTCATCTTTACGCTGTACTTGAGGTGCTCGTCGCCTTGTTTGGCTGCACGATTGTTTTTGGTCTTCCGCTGATGGGCGAGTTGATGCGGCCCGTTTGGCAAATGCTGTGGAATTATCAGCCGACGCTGATCGGATTGCGTTTTGTCCTGTCGTTCCTGGTCCTGCTCATACCGACAACGGCGATGGGCCTGACACTGCCGGTATTGGTGGAAGATCCGATTCTGCGACGCGTAAATTTCGGGCGAGCGATCGGTTTTCTATATGGCTCGAACACATTAGGCGCGGTGGCTGGGGCGGTGCTTGGCGAAGGTTATCTGATCGGAGCGTTTGGGGTTCATGGCACCGGCGTGGCTGCGGGTTTGACAGTTTGTATCGCTGCCGCAATCGCTTTGTTAGTCGCTAGAGTTGATGGGGATACCGCTGTGTTTATTCCGCAGCGAATGTTTCCGCTGCGTTTAAACGTAAGCTACCAGCCGCCGTGGCGTCTGCTTTTCGTCGCCTTTGGGACGGGTTGCGTCCTTTTGTCTCTGGAAGTGATTTGGTTCCGGTTTTTGCGCTTGTACGTTGCCTCGTCGCCGACTGCTTTCGCCATTATGCTTGCGGTTGTGCTGGCGGGTATTGGGCTGGGTGGTATTGTCGCCGGCGCAATTCATGGGCGCGCGGCGCGACTGAATCAATTCCTACCCGCTCTGTTGCTGTTGGCTGCGATTGCAACGCTTCTCTCATACTTGTTCTTCCCGGAGAGACTGGTGCAAACGCGCGCAGGCGTGTTCGACCTCTCTTGGCGCGCGGTTACGCTAGTCTCTATTGCGCTGATGTTCCCTGTCGCCTTCCTGTCGGGAATTCTGTTCCCGTCGATCGTTGCAAGCGTTCAAGCCAGCGTCGAAGACCGTATGAACAGCACAGGGATTACAACATTGTTCAATACGACCGGGGCGGCGGCCGGCCCACTTCTCGCAAGTTTCGTGCTGCTGCCCAGCATTGGCTACCAATGGAGTCTCATACTCTGTGCTGCGGGCTACGTTCTGCTTAGCGTTCTCGTGAGCGAACGCTCAGATTGGTCGATTCGGCGGCCTATCGGTCTGGTCGCCATCGCACTTTGCGCGGCCGTGATTCTCCTTCTCGCAATTTTTCCGTATCACCGCGCTGAATCGCACTTCGCACATGCGAGTCGTCCTTATGAAACCGACGAACACGGCAATGCGCTTGCGCATGTTGTGAAAAGGATCGAGGGCACTTCAGACACATTGCAGTTGGTGCGGCGCGATCTTTTTGGTGAACCGTATTACTACCGGCTCCTGACCAACGCATTTTCGATGTCGGCCACAAACCCGCGCAATCAGCGGTATATGAGGTTGTTCGCTTATCTCCCGTTGGCTCTTCGTCCGGAATCAGAAGACGTGCTGCTTCTTTGCTACGGCTGTGGTGTCACCGCGGATGCGTTTCTTCATGGACTACACGTCAAGAGAATGGATGTCGTGGAAATTTCGAAAGAGGTGCTTCGGCTCGCTGATTTCTATTCGGGGATTAATTACTCAAATCCGCTGCGCGATCCTCGAGTGACTACCTTCATTCAGGATGGCCGCTTCTTTCTTCAAGCAAGTCCGCGGCAGTACGACATCATTTCTGGTGAACCGCCTCCGCCGAAAGTAGCAGGCGCGGTCAATCTCTACACGGAGGAATTTTTTTCCCTGATGAACAGCCGCCTGAAGCAAGGCGGGATTGCCACCTTTTGGCTCCCGATCAACCAGCTTAAAGTCGAAGAATCGAAAGCAATCCTCCGCGCGTTCCACAATGCATTTCAGAACGCGTCCGTGTGGGCGAGCGCCGATCAAGAATGGATCATGATGGGTATCAAAGGTCCGGGCCGCGAAGTGAAGGAAGAGGAATTTCTGCAGTTATGGAGCAATCCGGATACTGGCGCAGATTTGAGAGGAATCGGCGTTGAGGTTCCTCAACAATTAGGCGCGCTTTTCGTAATGGACGGCGAAGAGATTGATCGGATCACACAGGGCGTCGCGCCCTTGACCG
>DATHGV010000223.1:0-9037 GCA_035490135.1 Candidatus Methylomirabilota bacterium | reverse complement strand
GACTCTGCACCAATTTCAGTAACCCACGCACGAGCACGCGGGCGATTTCAAAGAACGGTGAGTTTTGGCGAGGGCGACCTCGAGGGCAAACAGCTAAGAAGCGCAGTCTATCAGGAAACGCGCAAGACAACCACTAAGATCGGTTTTTATGAATGGCTCAAATTCCAACAGCCGAAACAATTGGAGAATGTAATGACCTTCTCATCCACAATCTTCGAATAAATATGATCGAAGTTTTGATCCCAAGAAAACTGGAATTGCCCGCTAATACTCGATTGATCTTCTTCAGCACGGAGGATCGTGAATTCGCGGATGAATTACTGCGACCTTTACACGTTGCAAAGTATTGGCGCGATGCCCGTCTGCCTCTCTTGCTCTCCACACGACAACGACAAAATGATACTAACCATCGCAGTAATGCCTATCGATGATCTTCATAAGAATGCCGGGCAACTGGCTGTCGACCCACAGCAGCTTAGTAAGGTGAAGCACGCTTCATGAGCAAAACCGTTAGTGGTCGGTCAGGTTGCCTTGGCCTTTTGCTTCGGATTTTTGGCGTCGCTCCTTCGGCATCGGCAGTTACGACGTTTCCTTTTCACCTTAGGGATGACTTCCTTTCTCCCGCGGAGATTTCCTTTTACCACGTCCTCCTGTCAACGTGATCGAAACGGGCGAACACGCGGACGATGTCCTTCAAGATGCGACCGGCAACAAGCGAAAAAAAGTTATCTCACGGCCCCCTGCCCAAGTAACTCGCGCCACGAAGACCCATCCCAGGTTCTGGGTGGAAAGGGTCAAAGGAACTGACCTCGTACTTGGTCGGCGTGGTTGGCGGCGCACCTGAATAGCCGGGCTTGTTAGGCTGGATTCCCTGATTTGCCGGTGGTGACTGGCACGCAGCTAAAAGAGCAACTGCCGCAGAAAATAAATAGCTTTGGAGACCACTTCGCATCGGCGAATTAATAAACTCAGCCACCTTTGTGGCAGGTGCAAGTCCACGGCAACGTGATCGAGACATACGAGCACGCCGGCAATTTCAAGGTAATCTCAGTGTGTTTGCCACGACGCCCTGCCGTGGCTTATCTGTTTTTCGTTAGCTCACGATGATCGGCTTGCGGGCAATTAACTCAAATCCAGCTGCGATTTTTCCCTGTGCGGTCTGCGGCAGATTTTGCAAGACCTCAAAGCCAGGTGGTGGCGCGGTTTTAGCTGTCCAAAAGTCCGCCCACTCTCCAACCTTCGTTTCACGCACGATCAACTGCTCTCGTCCGGAAACTCCGCCTTGTCGCAATGTGTCCATCACGCTCGACATCAAGAACGCCAGCATTACTGCTGGCCCAAAATTGGGACTAACCCGGCAGCTTTCGATCTCAAATTTGTCGAACCACGCCCGCACACCGAATTCGGTTGCGTTGTAAAAATGTCGCGGCTCCTCGTGCAGGGCCTGCAAGAAAGCAGTGTGCAGCGCGACCGCGCCGCCCGGCTTTAAGACGCGGAAGATTTCGCTCGCCGCTTTTTTCGGATCGCCGAGGTGCTCAAAAACATTGAAGGCGAACACGCGATCGAAAACATTGTCGCGAAATGGGAGCGCATGCGCGTCGCCCACGACGTCGGTATGCCTGAAAATTTTCCACTCCAACTCGATGCAGTTTGGATATTTTTCCACGGTCGCCCCAGCGCCGATGTGAAGAACAAATTCGTTCCCTTCGTGAAGTATCACTTCGAAATCAGGACCGATCGGATTTGACCGGTGATCGGACGAGATGACAGCCAGCGGTTCCTGTACGAAGACTGGCACCTCGGTTTGAATTCGGTATACGGCACCGCACCGTTCGCAACGCATTTGCTCGCGTTTGAAACGCAATGCGCCATGACAAAGAGGGCAGCAAATGACACTTGTGACGCGTTCGTTCATACAATAAATCGATCCAAATCTAGCCAGCATGATCTGGCAACGGCGAGACGAAAATCGTGAACGAGGGAAGAACCCGCTGCCACCGCGCTCAGCGCGGAGTTTTCTGTGGCTTGACACATCTATGAAGGAATCGAATCGACTGTCGAGGAACTCGAAGTGATGAAGTCCATTTTTTGTTTGGGAGCGTGCCAGGCTTGGAAATGATTTCGCGTCGGCTCTTTTTTTTCACTAAGCCAAGATGACGTAATCGAAACTCACGAGCATACGGGCGATTTCAAAGAGTGATGAGCTTTCTTACACGAAAAGTCTCGACATCTTTGACGCGCTTCGAGTAAAAGTTTACGCACCGAAGCGCAAGCAAGGTGAAAATTAGCTCCACGACCAAAACGCATCTTATTCGCGGCGCGTTTTATCTGCTTCTGTTGTCTACCGGGATATCCCCGGCCTTTTTCTGCGCCCAGAGTTCTGGCAATATTCCTGAAGGCGCTCCCCCATGCACTGACGACACGTGGACTCCAACCAGCATCACCAACGCGCCCGATGGCCGAATGCTCCCCACGGCAGTGTGGACAGGCAGCGAAATGATCGTCTGGGGCGGAACCACTGATCGCATTAACGGTCTCAACACCGGCGGGAGATACAATCCCAGCACAGATAGTTGGACTCCCATCAGCACCACCAACGCGCCTACTGCCCGATTCGCTCACACGGCAGTCTGGACCGGCAGTGAAATGATCGTCTGGGGCGGATATAACAACGGCAGCCGGTTGAACACCGGCGGGAGATACGATCCGAGCACGAACACGTGGACTGCTACCAGCACCACCAACACGCCGGATGGCCGATACGAGCACACGGCGGTCTGGACCGGCAGTGAAATGATTGCATGGGGTGGACTCGGCGGTACTGATCTCAATACGGGCGGGAGATACAATCCTGTTACCGACACGTGGATCGCCACCAGCACCACTGCCGCGCCCATCGCCCGAAGGATCAACACGGCAGTGTGGACCGGCAGTGAAATGATCGTCTGGGGAGGCGTGAACGACATCACAATCCTCAATAGCGGCGGCAGATATGATCCGAATACGGACACGTGGACTTCAACGAGCATGACCAACGCGCCGGACGTCCGAGTCTGGCACACGGCGGTCTGGACCGATACTGAAATGGTCGTCTGGGGCGGATTTAATAGCCCGAACAACAACCTCAATACCGGCGGAAGATACAATCCCGGTACGGACAGCTGGACACCTACCAGCACTACGAATGCGCCTGGTGGACGAGAGGCGCACACAGCAGTCTGGACGGGCAGCGAAATGATCGTGTGGGGCGGCTCTCAAAACGCTAGCTCGTTGAACACCGGTGGGAGATACGATCCCGGCACAGATAACTGGACCGCCACCAGCACCAGCGGCGCCCCCACTGCGCGCTTCTGGCACACGGCGGTCTGGACCGGCAGTGAAATGATCGTCTGGGGTGGATACAATCGCATGAGCGTTTTCAACACCGGCGGCAAATACTGCGCCCAATCCAGTGCGCCGACGCCTACCCCGACGCCAACTCCAACTGCAACAGCGACGGCTACTGCTACAGCAACAGCTACGCACACACCGACAGCAACGCCGACTGCGACAGCTACGCATACACCGACAGCAACGCCAACAGCGACTGTTACTGCGACGGTAACACCCACCGCGACCGCGACTCCAACAGCTACACCTACTTTGACACCGAGACCTTCACCGACGCCAAGAGTTGCGCCAACGCCCAGGGTTCGTCCTACTCCGCCGCCGCGCCCGTAGCGTTTAAATTTGCTCAATCAATAGGCCCACACAAACCGACCTTTCCAGTTCCAAAAACGCGGTCAGTATTTCATCGGCGTGCACAACGAAACGCTTTCCGTCGCGATGCGCGTCAACAATCCGGATCGTTCGTCCCTCAGAATCAACGGCTGACACCCATCTCGCTTTGGCTCACACCATCGATGTACGTGACCACGATATTTAATTCGGATGATCGATAAGCCTTGCTCCCGTCTGAAAGCGTACGGAAGTCAACTTTATCGGAAACCATACCCCAGCGCCCAATGCGTGTGGGCTGCTGGCGATTCCTCCACGCTAACGATGATAAAGTAAGTGCTTGTGGTTTTTGGAATGATGTGCGCAGCCGCAAAGTGGTCTTTCGCCCAACTGTCTGGTCGTTCCGCGAGTTTGCCGTCCGAATCATAAATATGAACGGACACCTTTGCATGATCGACTTCCGTTCCCAGCCAGAACCAATATTCATTCCCTTTAAACAATTGTTGCCGAATCGCTTTCCTTTCACCCGGAGCGAGGTCGCCTGGCCAGTAATCCTCGCGCACGTGAAATCCTTGTTTTACATAGGGTTCTGCCGCCAGAACAGCAAATGCCCGCGCGTACACTGTGTTGGGGTCCACCCCCTCGGCGAAAATCGCAGGCGGTAGCACAACGATGGCCGGCAACAGGGAGGTCGTGCAGAGAAGGACCTTTGCGAAAGGGTTCACCCGAAATTTCTCAGTCTTTCTTGATGATGTCGTTGCCGAGCCGCGTAGTGATCTCGTTGACCTTCTTAACTGATTCGGCAGAAATGCGAGCATTGGCGACATCGATTAGAGGTTTCACCTCAACCAAGGCATCCTGAATTTGATGAATGATCGGAAGGTTAAAGTCGGACATCGCCTGTAGTCTTGTCTGAAAACAAGTGAGCAGATCCGGCTGATGCAGAAGCTCAGCGCCGTCGTTGGAGAAATGCTGTTTCACCACGGAGGTCAATACTTCCGTGCCCCTCAGCCACCCGCCCAGACTAACGAGCTGCGACAACTTTTCATCATGCACTTCGTTCATTGCCTGTTGCACGCTGTTTTGAGTGCGATCCAGTTCCTGCCGCACATTTTTCCAATTGTGCTTGTCTGCCGCATCGATGATCGCCTTGGCGTGTGGCGTGATTGAATTCCCTACGCCGATCCCCTTGGCCAGTGCCAGGACGCGCTGGCCAATATCTTTTACTGCAGGCGCATCCTCCGCTTGCACCGCTATAAAACCATCTGCGATCACCGTCCCCAGCAAGAGGGCGATACGCGGCCGCTCGGCGAAGTTTGGCCCTTCTTCGCTGCGGACGTATTCCTTCCAATTGACCGCACCGAGCTTGTTCAGTGCCCCGAAAATTTCGTTCGGTAACGGCACCACGACATCTTCTACAGTCGTGGACAATTGGTTAATTTTGACGTGCTGCGGAGCGTGCGCGCCATGAGCGCACAGGGCCAGGCCAAAGACCGCAGCTACAATTGAGTTCAAACGTTTACTAAACAGCATCATTGGGAGCTTTGAATGTTGATTTCGAGTTCGTATTCAAGATCCAGTAACCGAACCTAAGCAGAACCGCTGCCCGACACAAATCCCGGCTCAATGGTCGGGTGTACCGATTGCAATCCTAGGGCCCAACGGAGCGAGGCTAACAAAGGAAAAAATCGCGAGAGAGATTAAACACCGTTCCGAAGTCCGCCTGTGTAACAGATCATCGCGTCTGTGTGTCCGAAGTTGTCCGAAAAACAATCGCTGAGACGCAGTCCCAACTCCAACCGGCCTTGCTGAGACTGCCAGCGATTATTTCCCAGCACCCAGGCTGAAAGCATGAAGTGACCGCCCGAATCGCCGATCTGTCTGCAAATTAAGCTTGCTACACCGCATCGGAATCGTTTCATTTAAACCAAGCATTAGGAATGGCTGCCGCGAAAGCGGCGGACTAGACTGGATCTTAGGATCTCTAGAGTTTCGCGGGATCATGGCGACCCATTGACCTTTTATTGACACTTCCGCAACCGCCGCGCTCGCGTCGCAGCGCCGCACATAAATCGTTTTTGATTGCCGGATGGTAGATGATCCGGCGAAAGACGGGACTCCGATAAATTTACACAGCAGAACTAAAGCGGCATTGCCTAGTTGAAGCGATATCGGCATTATCGGTCGGTCAAACACGAATCCTATGAGAACCACAATCGCATCTTCTCTGATCTTAATCGCAGTCTGCCTGGCTATATTCGCAGCCAAACCAGCCAATCTCGACAGAAAAGCTCGTTCCGTTGGCGCGCAGAGCAGGGATTCTCTCCCAACACTTGGCGATCCGCGCTCGCCAATTCGTCATCTCATTGTTGTAGTAGGAGAAAATCGCAGTTTCGATAACGTGTTCGGCACTTATGTGCCATCGCGTTCGCAACTGATATGGAATCTCCTGTCCCAAGGCATTGTGTTAAACAATGGCGACCCGGGACCAAACGCTGCTCTGGCGGCACAGCAACAAGCGACTGATACGACCACGTATCAGATCAGCCCCACGCAAACAGTTGCTTTCCCGACTTTGCCGCAGCCAAACACCACCATCAGCCCCGCGCTACCAGTCGGGCCGTGCAGACTCGCCTCGATTTTCTGCACCGACATTGGGCTTGATCCAACATCGCAGGGGCTTCTCTCGGCCCGTGGCACAGGCCAACCGCCCGCTCCGGGAATGAGCAACCCACCTCCCGTGCCTGATTGCCGGTATCCGTCCGACCTCCCTAACGGGCCTTACTCGCTCGTAGGGGCTTCTAAACTGACCAATTGTGGACCGCCGTTTCCGCCGGGTTTGGCCGACACAATCGCGAACACGACCTACACGAGCAACACCGGCGATCCGGTGCACCGTTTTTACCAGACGTGGCAACAGTCCGATTGTTCGATTGCGTACATCAACCCGCAGAATCCCAGCGGCTGCAAAAGCGACCTCTACGTGTGGGTGGCGATTACGGTAGGCTGGGCGACCACCAATCCGCCCATGACAGAGCAGGATACCTTCCAGGGCGGGGTGCCAATGGGCTACTACAATATGGCTCAGGGCGATTTCCCGTATTTTCTGGATCTGGCAGAGAACTACGCGATAAGCGACAACTATCATCAGCCGGTGATGGGCGGTACCGGCCCGAATGCGCAATTCCTGTTCACGGGCGATGTCTATTTCTTCACAGACGCGAACGGAAATGCAGCAATGCCGGCTGCAAATCTGATCGAAGATCCCAATCCGAGGTCCGGCACCAACAATTTCTACAATAACGACGGCTTCAACATGATCGATGGAAACGCAGGTGTGGGTTTCACGAATTGTTCCGACGATACCCAGCCAGGTGTCCAGCCCATCATGAGTTACCTGCACGCGCTGCCGTACCCGCCGTTCAATAACGGGAATTGCGACTCAAACCACTGGTATCAGGTGAACAACGATTACCCCTATTACACCACAAGCGGAACAATCATCAGCAACCAGGACGTTAACGAATTCCCGGCTGGCCCTGCGTATTCCATTGGACCACAGACAATCCCGACCATAGGCGATGCCCTTTCAGCTAACGCCATTCCGTGGAGGTACTATGGCGGCGGCTTCAACGTGGCGGCTCATAATCGGCCAGAGAACTTGCTTTACTGCTCGATTTGTAATGGCTTCCAGTATGCCACCTCGATCATGACAACCTCTCTGCGTCAAAACCTAGTCGATTTAGAGAACTTCTATTCAGACGTTGCTACTAACCAGCTGCCGGCGATTTCATTCATTAAACCAGACTCGTTAGTCGATGGCCACCCCGGCACCTCGACGCCTGCGTTACACGAGGCCTTCGTCCGCAAGATTGTGAACGCCGTCAGGGCAAACGGCCAGTTGTGGAGCGATACTGCTATCCTGATCACATTCGATGAAGGCGGCGGCCTATATGATTCGGGATACATTCAGCCCATCGATTTCTTTGGCGATGGGCCGCGCACGGTGTTAATCGCAGTTTCACCATTCGTCAAGCGAGGGTACGTCGATCACACCTATGCTGATCACGCATCAATTCTCAAATTCATCGAGTGGAATTGGAACTTGCCGCCGCTGTCATCACGCAGCCGCGACAATTTGCCGAATCCGGTTTCCGCATCCAACGCTCCGTACTTTCCGACTAATAGTCCCGCGATTGGGGACCTACGATCAATGTTCGACTTTCCGCGAGTAATTCCGACACCCCGCCCTCGCCCGACACCCCTCCCTCGCCCGACACCGTAAGAATTGCGCTAGCGCTCAACCTTCGCAATCCACAGATGGTTTTCATGGCTCCACCACGAAGCCGACTATGAAATTTTGTAACAATTCAGAATGAGGACTGTTTCATAGGTAAAATCGGGCGGTTAGCTCAGTGGTAGAGCATCTCGTTTACACCGAGAGGGTCGGGGGTTCGAAACCCTCACCGCCCAGTTTTTTCAGTGAAAAGTGACTAGTGACCCGTGAATCGTGATTGCCGATCGGTCCTTAACCACAAATGGACACAAATGAACACGAATTCCAGGAATCTCCTGGCTCCTGCTGTGCTGATTGTTTCATTCGTGTCAATTGGTGTTGATTAGTGGTTGATGCTGCTGAGGGCGGCGTTCACGAAAGCATTTCAGTCACTGCTGCTTCGCAGTGAATCTTTGTCGTGTTGAGAAACGGAATCCCGTTGTGACCGGCGTCGCTTAGAATCAGCGGCAACTCTGTTCCGGCGAGAATCACACCGTCGATGCCGCTCTTTGCTTTCATCCGATCGACAATGGCAAGCAAACTGGCGCGAGTTTCGGCTAGAAACTTCCCCGGAACCAATTCGTTCATGTATTTATCGTGAATGTAATCCTGATCGTTCGGTTCCGGCACGAGAAGCTCGATTCCCTCATACACGAAAACTTTTGGATAAAAGTTAGCTTGCATGGTGTAGCGCGTTCCAAACAGGGCGAGCCGCTTTAACTTGCGCGCTTTGGCAGCAGCACACGTTGCTTCGACGATACTGATTAAAGGAATCGGCGACCTTGGCGCAAGTTGGTCGAAGACAATGTGCGGCGTGTTTGCTGAGATCAAGCCGAAGTCGGCACCTGCGCGCGTAAGTATGCCAATCGCTTGAAGCAAGTACTCCGCCATGCCGGGAAGATCGTTGGCATCCATGAAGTCGAGTCCGGTCTTCAGGTCAATGCTGATGATGAAGAAGCGCGGATAACTCCCGTCGCGCGTTCGCTCTCGGTAGAGGGCGATAATCCTCTCGTAATAATCGATCGTGCTCTCGGGCCCAAGGCC
>DATHGV010000222.1:0-3744 GCA_035490135.1 Candidatus Methylomirabilota bacterium | reverse complement strand
GGGTACGGCGATCTGCCTAATTTGTATTGGATGACATCTGAAGAAAATTTGAGGCTGAAGAGCATCGGCCGCCGGTTAGGGCCTCTTGTGAGCCCGACCTTGGTCGCCCTTTTTCCGATCATGGTAACGCTGTGGGTCTTTCGGCGGAACTGGACCTCAGTTCCATGGAGAGACGACTGGTACACTCCAGGGGCACAAATCATCTCGTTTCTTGAAGGGAATTTACACTTTGTCGATCTTTTTCGGCAGCACAACGAAAGTCGATTACTATTTCCTAACCTGTGTAATCTGTTCCTGGTCGGTGTCACCGGGCGATGGGATTCAAAAGATGCAATCGTGCTCACGTTCGGCTTAGCATGTGTTGGATCTTTTCTTCTTTTTATCCTTTTGCTGCGAACGACCACGTTACCGCTGTCGGGCAGACTGTGGGCGTGGGCTCTTTTGAATGCTGTGTTGTTTTGCCCGGCCGAATATGAAAACTTTCTCTGGGGGATATTCTTTGTTAGTCTTACCCCAGGCGTGGCCGTGCTCGCTGCGACGCTTGTTAATCTCTCCGACCTTCGCTTCGCCTGGAAGGTGATAGCCAATTCTATCCTGGCTTTCGTAGCCACTTACTCATTTGCCAATGGAATGTTGCTATGGCTGTTGGCGGTACCGCTTCCTGTTGTTCGACAATCGGCTGGGACGAAAGGTAACATGACCAATTTGATTGTTTGGTACGCCGGGTATTTGCTGTTCGGTCTGCTCGCAGTGACGCTTTATTTTCGCCATTTCACCCACCCGGCACAACTCCCCCACTTTACCACTAGTATCAGCAGCGCGGTGCCACTCTTCCATTTTTTGCTCCTATGGCTGGGCAGCGTTTTCGCGCCAACCAAAGCAGAGGCATTGTTCTGTGGCTGTGTTTCTCTCACGGCTTTTGCGGTACTAACCGTTGTTGCTATCAAAGCCGCTCGGCGCCAGGGAAAGTTTTGGCGCTTCTATCCTTGGCTTACAATCGCGGCCTACAGCCTAATCTCGGGTGCAATTGTAGCTTTCGGGCGACTGGGTCTTGGACTGGGTGTCGCCCTCGCCCCGAGGTATTCGGTCGTGAGTCTCTTCTTTTATATCGGATTGGCAGGTCTTGCAGTTAGCCTGCATGATCACTGGATTGCCGATTCTTATGCATCCGGTTTTCGTGGAGTTTTCGCAAGGGGACTTGTTATCGGCCTTTTTGCCGGCGTCTGGTTGAGCGGATTCAGTAATCACTTGATTCGCGCAAGACTTGTCCGCGAAGAACGACGAGCTCTCGCCTTGACGGTGCGATGGATTCCGGCAATTCCAGATAATCCGGAGCTCGCGCTCTCAAAAGGCCCACCCAAAGTGGTTGCTGAAAAGGCGAGCGCTCTTTCGAAGTACGACGCTCTACGTCCGCGTTTCGTTTCGCAATCACTTGTTTCCATGGTCCGCCAAGTTCCTTCTGGTGCAGAATCGCCTGCCGGAAGCCTAGCCACGGCTCGCTTTGGCAATGATCACCGCCTGTTGCTCACCGGTATAGCTTGGCTTCCATACCGTAATGCGCGAGCGGATTGCGTTGTAGTCGGCTACGTCAATTCAGAAAATAGCCTCACACCGTTTACGGTCTTCAAAGCGACCTATAACGAGGAAAGTATCAAAAATCGCTTTGACATCAAGCATCTCCCACCGAATGGCTTCGCTGCATCAATCGATTCTCAAAACCTACCGATGGGAGATTGCGTTCTCCGGGCGTGGGCAGTGGATTTGAGAGCGGAGCGCGTGCTTCCTCTGGCGGGGGTGATCGCGATACACAATGAGCCGGTTCAAAATTGGACATCAACGAATAAGATATCGTATGAAGCTTTTCCTTCCCCGAAGTAATCCCACGAGATGTCGACGTTGAAGTGGCTCAGCACGGGGCTGGACAAGGCCCGCTTTATGATCGCAAGCTGATCTTTTACGGGGCGCACAACTCGGCCCAAGCCGACATGTGCCCAGATCACGGTCGTCTTAGGATCTCAGCAGAAGTTCTTTCATTTGTTGGACGAGGTAGGGCTCTTGGTTCGGCTTTGGGAATGGCATGTCGATGTCGTTGTGCATGAGGACGGCGAGCCCAACCTCCCCCGCGAAGTCTAGGATCCGATCCAGTACCCGATCGTTAAGACTCGCCACGCCGCCCGCTACCTTGGAGGAAACGAAGCCCCTTTCCGTTGTCGCGATGCGTCTGCAATCCAGATCGTTCGCCCTTCACAATCGACCGCTGAAACGTGACCTCACCTCCAACCGGCTTTGCTGAGATTTTGGGCGATGATTTCCCAGTACTTTTTCACATCAAGGGATGCTCGCCACACCGCCACTGCATAGCGTTGGCTTTGCAAGGGAATTAAACTTTTCAGGAAGGCGGGTTCGACTTCTGCGTCTCGCGAAAGCTTTCGGAGTGACGCTGGCGACGTGGGATTGTAAAGCACGAGCGTTACACGCCTACCAGTCGAACCAGGTTCGAATCTCCGTTGCTTGGAACCGCCAGAGCTTTTCAATCGAAAATCGACGTTCGAAAATCGAAAATCGACTGGCGGTGGGGGAGGGTTTATCCAAAGCTGCGCTTTGGCTCTGGCGGAGTTAGAAAGAAACGTCCAACATCCAACGCTCAATATCGAACACTCAATGAAACCGGTGAGGGAGGGATTCGAACCCTCGGTAGCCTTTTGGGCTACGGCGCTTTAGCAAAGCGCTGCTTTCAACCACTCAGCCACCTCACCAAAAACTTGGGGTGAGAATATCGCGAAGAATTTGGGTTTTCCAATTTCCAATTTGCGGTTGGCGACATCGACTTCGTCGCGTGCTCGCGATTTCATCGGAGTCGGCGAACCTCAGCATTTTACTCTGTAGCTACTGGGCTGGACAAACATGGAGGCGTCGCCTGAATTTCGCACGCAGTGCTGGACTCGCGAAAGCTTTCGGAGTTGGAGTGCGATGCGTCTTCGCATCGCTTTCTGCACATTGCGATGCTGACTGCCAAAAGCGGCGCGAGGACGCGCTCGCACGCCTAAAGCTTCGCAAAAACTCACCAATACTATTTGCCAATTTTCGTCAGTCATTTGAAATGATTGGCGATGATCAGCGAAGAAACAGCGCGGATGACGATTCTGGAGAAAGTCCGTCCGCTGCCGGAGCGAACAGTTCCGCTTTCGAGTGGGCTGGGCTGTTTTAGCGCACGTGATCTTGCCGCGCGGCTGCCACTGCCTGCGTTCGACAATTCTGCGATGGATGGTTACGCGGTGGTCGCAAGCTCATGCGCAAAAGGCAAGCGGCTGCGCGTGACCGCGGAGCAGCCGGCCGGTCGTGACAAACAGCTCCGTGTTTCTCCGGGCGAAGCGATCCGAATTTTTACTGGCGCGCCGATGCCGCAAGGCGCAGACGCGATTGTCATGCAGGAAGACGTCACGCGTGGCGGTGACGAGATTGTCATAAATACAGAGGTTACAGGCGGCGAATTTATCAGGCGACGCGGCTGCGATCTTTCAGAGGGACAGAGAATACTGGCCAAAGGCGAACGACTTCGCGCGGCAACGATTGCTCTGTTAGCGTCGCAAGGCATTAGTGATTTAACGGTAGGCGGCGAGGTGAACGCTGCAATCCTTTCAACCGGTGACGAACTGGTGAAGCCGGGGGAGAAACTTGATCTCGGACAAATTTACGAGAGCAATTCGGCGTTGCTTCGCGCATTGCTCCACCGTTGCGGCGCGG
>DATHGV010000221.1:0-5529 GCA_035490135.1 Candidatus Methylomirabilota bacterium | reverse complement strand
ATGACGCGAAGAAGTTCGGCGCGCGTGACCTGGATTTTTTTTCGCGCGTGCTTTCCCGGATAGACATCGACGACTCCCGCGAGTAATTCTCCCCCCGCGAGCTGCAAAATCAATTCGGCGCACCGGCGCGAAGCCAGCTCGGCCATTTCAGGGTCGGCGCCGCGAGCAAAGCGCGTCGAAGCCTCGGTGTGCAGCCTAAGCGAACGAGTGGCTCGGCGAATCGCGATGGGATCGAACCAGGCACATTCGATCAAAACACTCTTGGTGGAAAACGAGATTTCGGTTTCGGTGCCGCCCATGATGCCGCCGATGCCAACGATGCGCGAGCCGTCGCCATCGCAGATTACACAGGTGCCGGGATCGAGTAGGCGTTCGATGCCATCGAGAGTTTTGATTTTCTCGCCTGTGCCGTTGGGGGTACCGAAGGCGCGAGGATTCGCGCCGCGCACCACGATTGAATGGTCGCGAATTTTGTCGTAGTCGAAGGTGTGCAGTGGGTGGCCAAGCTCGAGCATCACATAATTGGAGATGTCCACCACGTTGTTGATGCTGGCGACGCCGCAAGCTTCGAGTCTGTTTTTAAGCCATGCTGGAGAAGGCTGAATCTTCACGCCGCGGATTACCCGCGCGGTGAAACGTCCGCATAATTCCGGCGAGCGGATTTCCACTTTGATCGCTTGGGTGCTTTTAACAGCGGATTCGGTCGGCTTGGGCGAAACTTGTTTAAGCGGCAGTTTGTAAATTGCGCCGGCTTCGCGCGCAATGCCGTAATGGCTCAAGCAATCCGGGCGATTGGAAGTGACTTCGGCGTCGATCACCGCGCCGAGAGGACCATTTTCGATTCCGCCGATGTTCGTTCCGGAAAGTGCGAGGCGCGAAGCCAGTTCCTCCGGAGACGCACTAAGCGCCACGAAATCCTGCAGCCAGGCGCAGAGCACCTTCATGACAGGTTGCTACCTGCTGCGAATTGGCCTAGATGTACCCACGTGGAAAATTCCATGAGGACGCGGCCATCTTGTTGGTGCGCGGCGAAGAGCGTGTCCAGCGCTACCATCATAGGCGCGAAATTCGGCTCGCCCTCAGTCGGGACGTAGGAGCTGCTGCGCAAACGTCCGCGCAAGGATTCCAGATCAAAATGCTGAAAATTGGGAAGCTCATGCGTCAAGAACTTTTCATGGCGGAAAAACGCGCGGATATCTTTCGCTTGCGGATAAGAATCTCGGACACGGGAGTAATCCGTGCCAAAGCGCACTAGCAGCTCTTCATAACTCGCCGCAAATCCAGTTGTGGACAGCGTGCGGTCGTTCCACACGATGGCGACCCAGCCATCAGGGCGCAGGATGCGCGCAAATTCACGACGGGTAGGTTCCGGTTTGAACCAATGAAAGGCCTGGCCCACAGTGACGAAGTCAACGCTAGTAGCCGCTAGCGTTGTGCCTTCCGCCGATCCATTGATGCTGCTGAAGCGCGAATACGCTGCAAGATATTCTTCACCGGCCGCACGCATTTCCTGGTTAGGCTCCACGCCAAAAACTGGATTGCCGTTCTTTAAAAACAACTCGGACAGAAATCCCGTGCCGGAGCCAATATCAGCGACAGTGTGTGCAGCCGATAGCTGACTTTGCGAGCGCAGGAAATCGAGCACACCCTCGGGATAATGCGGACGATAACGCAAGTAATCGGCTACGCGATTCGAAAAGCGATTCTTAGCGTCAGAAAAAGTCACAGCGCGAGAAGCCTCACTCACGGAAATTGCCGCAAGAAGCGGACGTCGTTCTGAAAAAATACCTGAATGTCGTCGATGCCGTACTTCAACATGGCCAACCTGTCGATGCCGATGCCAAAGGCAAAGCCACTTACTTTTTTGGGATCGTAATTCACGAAGCCGTAGACCGCGGGGTCCACCATGCCGGCACCGAAGAGTTCTATCCAGCCTGAGCCTTTGCACTTCGAACAGGTCGCGCCGGAGGAATTCGCACCGGTGCCGTTGCAGAAGATGCAGGAAGCGTCGAACTCCACTGACGGTTCGGTAAAAGGAAAATAGCTGGGACGAAAACGCGTTTTCACGCCGAGGCCGAAAAACTGCTTCACGAAATATTCGATAGTGCCGGTGAAATCGCAGAAAGTGATGTCGGAATCGACGGCTAGGCCTTCTATCTGATGAAACATGAAGGAATGGGTGGCATCGGGATTGTCGCGGCGATACACCTTGCCAGGCACGATTACCCGTACAGGCGGCTTGGTTTTTTCCATCGTGCGGATTTGCACCGGAGACGTGTGCGTGCGTAACAACAGACTTGTGGCAGATTGCTTTCCCTCGGAGGACGGAACGTCAATATAGAAGGTGTCCATGTCATCGCGCACAGGATGAAATTCTGGGATGTTGAGCGCTTCGAAATTGTAGTAAGGCGTTTCAATTTCCGGCCCTTCCGCGACGGAAAAACCAATGGAAAAGAAAATGTCTTCAATCTCCTGAAAGACCTGGCGAATTAAATGGCGCGATCCAACAGGGCGAATGACTCCGGGAAGCGAAAGATCCACCCGATCGCGCGGCGACACGGCTGCGTCCCCACCGGAATCGATCGAAGCATGCAGCGCTTCAATTTTTGGCTCAACTTGGCCACGCAGCTGATTTAATGCCGCGCCTACAGCCGGTTTAAGAGCAGGACCAGCCGGTTTCAGCCAGTTGTCGGTGATCTGCGTGAGAACGCCGGACTTGCGTCCTAACCAGGCGTCGCGAAAAATCTTCCACGATTCTTCTTCGCGAACGCGAGCGGATTCGTCGTCGAATCGCGCACGCACTTGCACAAAGAGCGGCGCGACCTGATCCGGTTCCGTAACGCCAAGATCAACGAGCTTTTTCGCGGTGATGTTTTCGGCAGCATTCATGAAAGCGTATCTCAGGTTAAGAACCGGAAAACCCAAGACCCAGGTTCATAACTCAACTGCGAACCTGGGGCACCCGGACGAAAGCGTCAGCAGAAAACCGCTAGGCGGTTTTCTTTTTCTTTTGCGGTGGCGCAGCTGCTCTGGCTTGCTCCGCCAGCAAGGTGAATGCGGCCGCATCTTTTACCGCGATGTCGGCCAGGATTTTGCGGTCAAGGTCCACGCCGGCGGCTTTCAGCCCATGGATCAGCTGGCCGTAAGTAATGCCGTTCAATCGCGCAGCGGCTCCGATGCGCTGAATCCACAGTCGACGATACTGCCGTTTCTTTACACGGCGGTCGCGGAAGGCATAACGATCGGCGCGATTAGCGGCTTCCTGCGCGGATTGGTACAGCTTGCTCTTGGTGAGAAAAAAGCCTTTTGTGCGCTTGAGATACTTCTTTCGCCGCGCACGGCGTTTAGTGCCGCGTTTTACGCGTGCCATCTGGGTTTCTCCTTAATAAAGTGGGAGACAACGGGCTGCGCAACGCGTAGGAACACGCGTACGGCAACGGGTTTGTCTCCGGTAGAACTGCTGAACCGCGAATGCTCGCCGTGAGGCGAGCAATGGATGCGGATCGTTATCGGCCGGCAGGCACCCGTGAAGCGCTGCCTGGCGCGATGCCATTTCGCTTTTCAGCGGAACGGCGCGAGCTTGCGCCCGACTTTTTGTTGCTACTGCATCAGCTTCGATGAATTGAAGCTGAAAGTCTTTGGCCCTAACTCAGTCTAAGCGTACGGAAGCAACAGTTTCACGTTCAGCCTGTCCGCAGGGCTCACCAGCGTGAGCTTCTTCAGCTTGCGCATGCGGCCGGGTTTCTTGGTGCCCAGCAAATGGCGCTTCCCAGAATGCATGCGAAGAATCTTGCCCGTGGCGGTGACTTTGAAGCGCTTCTTAGCGCCGCGGTGCGTCTTCAACTTCATCTTGGGCTTGGAACGATTTCTTGGCATCTCTAAAATCCTCTCACGACTTAGTTTCTTATGTGCGCTGTTGTCAACCGTGCGCTACTGCGACTGCTGCGCGTTAGCCGGCTGTCCCGCGGGCTTGCTCGCGGGAACACCCTTCTTGGGCGCCAACAACGCCACCAAAACATTTCCTTCCATGCGCGGCATGGTTTCCACTTGCCCGTTATCGCCAATTTCTCCCAGCAAGCGGGTCATCTTGGCGCGACCGACTTCCTGATGGGCCATTTCGCGGCCGCGATGAAAAATCATGGCGCGAACTTTGTGGCCTTCTCCCAGAAAGCGAATAATCTGATTCTTGCGAACCTGATAATCGTGTTCCGCGGTAGCGGGCCGAAACTTTACTTCTTTGAGTTGCGAGCCGCGACTGCTCTTGCGCTGTTCGTGCGCTTTCTTGTTGGCCTGGTAGAGATACTTGCCGTAATCGGTGATCTTGCAAACCGGCGGGTCCGCGGTGGGAGAAATTTCCACCAGGTCCAAGCCCTTTTCCTTGGCCATCTTTATAGCTTCGAAAGGCTGCATGACGCCGAGCTGGCCGCCTTCTTCATCAATCACCCGGATTTCGCGCGCCCGAATACGTTCGTTAACGCGAATGCGGTCGCTCTGCCGGAAAGTACGTTCTGCGATATTTCCCCCTAATGCCACGAGGCGCTTGCGCTGCACATCGAAGCCCGCAAGGCCGAAAATTAAACCCGATACCCACAGCGTAAAACCGCTAAGGGATGGGTTTCAAATTATAGCATGCAGGCGCGGCAGTGCGACAAGCACGAGATTCTCAGGTATTCGTCCATTCCTCGATAAGCGCATGGAAGGCACCGCCGTAAGGGGGTTGCATGCTGCGGCCAATCATTGCAGTTCTTAGTCCGCTCGCCGTCCTCGCCAATTTATTGGCAGGCGGCGTAGGTAAGGCTCAATATCAATACGTCGAATATAAGCCGCAATTTACGCGCGACGCTGGTACTTTCGTTAGTCTCATTCAACAGAGTCATGATTTAGACAACCTGCTGTCCCCTTCAATGCGTGTTTGGGAGCTCATCCGACAAGCGCAAATGGTTTCGCAACTGAACCCCGATCTCGGCCGGGAGTGGGCCAATGAGCTATTCGCGTTGTCTCCTCAAATCAAGGCAAGCCGACGGTCGCAGGTGCAGAGCACGGCTCTCGATATTCTCATTCGACTAGATCCTGACCGAGCGCTGGACCTGCTGCATCAGCTAAGCCCAGAAGATCCTGAGGCCAAGTCCGACAACTGGCCCCCGCAAACAAGGTTAGCGCACCAGGTGTTTAACATTTTGGTCATGCGAGACGGAGAAAATGCTCTGCCAGTGCTGCAGCAAGAAGCAGATCGCATGGGCCTGCAGGGTCACTATCCTTATGCTGCGCTGGGCTACGGTACCATACAGGCATCGAACAAATATTGGGGCAACGATAATCCACGTGCGATTAAGCTCCTTGAGTCTGTCTTCCAACCTGCCTTTGCGAGGTATAGCCAAGCTCCTCGCACGTATTTTGACGATTATGAGTTTGGTGGGATGCTGGAAGTGCTTGCGGGCGGCCTGCCGTTTGATTCTGTGCAGCCCGCTCTGCACTTGCTGGTGAAGAATTTACTGGCCACCGACACAGGCAAATACCAATTCACAGCGG
>DATHGV010000220.1:0-3352 GCA_035490135.1 Candidatus Methylomirabilota bacterium | reverse complement strand
ACAGTAGTGCGTTTCGTTAGCTGTGTGCCAATGTTTTGGGGCATGATGATTCTTTGGACAACGGATCATGAGTTGTGTCGCCCCTGTTTTTGGATCCACGTGCAGGATTGCTATTTCTTCCGAATTGGCTCCCAACTCTGGGTGGAGTTTCTCCCACTTCACGTCCCCGTATTTCGTATAGACAGCCGGGACTGAAGCATCGGGGGATGGTTGCGCAGTCATTGGCGCACTCATTGGTATAACTGCCAGCAGCCCAGCGGTAATCATCGTTAGCATTGCATTTTTCATAAAATCTCCATTGATCCTCTGCTCATACTTACAGGCAGCCACGCGGATCGGCGACGGGAGCAAATCAGTTTCGCCCATGTAGTGCCCGCGCGTGATCGTCGCGCTCTTATGGTTTCCAGCGTGTGTAATCTTCTGGAGTGTCCAGGTCTCCGGAAACTCCCGCGTCCTTCACCGGTACGCGCAGGCGGAAAGCTTCCCGCCTCCGGATGTAAGTGCGAAGGTCAGGAACGTCATGGTGAGCCAGCTCTCTGAAATTACTCGCTGGGAGAATAATCGGGTGCGCGGTATGTCCGTTAAGCGACGGCTGGCAAATATGCGTGGGATTTTTCCTCGCAGCGTGGAGCAGCAGGCGCAGCGTCGAAATCTCAATATGGGGCTGATCGCCAAGGGAGATAATCCAGTGTGTCAACGTTGGAAGCCAACCTGTCCAGCGACTGGCTTCCTGCAAAGAACTAAACATCCCCGGTTGTGGCAATGGGTTCTCGATCCAATCGGAGGGAGACAACCCTGCATGTGTTAGAGCCTTTCGTAAGGGCTGGTTTGACGGATCAATGACAGGAGCAATTTGTACAGCTCCGGTGCTCCGCCATTGATCGAGAAGATGGGTGAGGATCGTCTTCTCACCCCACGGTAGAAGAAGTTTACACGTGCCCATGCGCGTGGAGGCGCCCGCCGCAAGAATCACGACTCCGAACGCGAAAGGGGTTTCGTTCAAGACGCAATTTTTTGTCTTTGTTGGTTCGTCGATAGAGATTCGCATAATGGGCGGCCATCGGCTGCGCGCAAAACCATGATTACCTCGGCCAGCACGCTGACCGCGATTTCCGCTGGAGAATCGGCTCCGATATTGAGTCCGATGGGAGCCCGAACGCTGGCGAGAACTTTCCTGGAGATTCCACGTTTGGATAATTCGTCGAAAACATTAAGCACCTTTTTCTTGCTGCCGATCATTCCAATATAACCCATGCCTCCCTTCTCAAGAGCTGCAGCAAGAGCTTCCCGGTCGAAATGGTAATTGCGACTGACGAGAACAAGTGCATCGCGTTCAGACCATTTTTGGGAGCGGACAAATGCTTCTGCCGTTGGTTCTGACAAACAGCGAATGGACGAATCGAAGTGCGGCAATCCAAGCAGATCCGCGCGTTCATCAAGCACCGTGACCGCAAAACCACATTCCGAAGCCAATTTTGCCAGGGACTGCGCGCAATGCCCAGCGCCGACAAGGCAAAAAAGCGGCGCACGCGCTTGTGGCTCAATGAAAACGGTTACTTCTCCTCCACAGATTGCGCCGAACGATTCTTCGCTGGCCTCGTGCAGGGGATAAGTTTTTAGGACGGCCTTCCCGGTGGCTATCGCCTTCTGGGCGTGTTCAATGACCAATGATTCGAATTTTCCACCACCAATGGTTCCGGCGATGCGGCCATCTTCGAAAATCACCATTTTCGTACCGGCCTCCCGCGGTACGGACCCGGTCACCATTGCAACTGTTGCGAGAGCGCAGGCTTGACCCGAGCGTGAAGCCTCCAGCAATAAACGGTGAATGGCTTCGCTCACTCCATCGAACAGCCTATTTCGACAAATCCTATCATCTTTCTTACCAAGTCGGGACCTTGGCGGCGGCGACTAGGAACGGTGGGCTCGCTCATTTATGAAGGGATTATTTGAGTTCAGCTAATTGCTCAAAAATCCGGTCTGCGCTAAATGGAAGACTGTTGAACCGGATGCCGGTGGCGTCGGCGAGCGCATTCCCAAGGGCTGGCGCGACTGGGATGATTGGTGTCTCGCCGGCGGATTTCGCGCCGAGCGGACCGTAGGCGTCGTAGGTGTCGGCAAAGAAGATCTCGGTGCGGGGAATGTCGGCGAAGGCAGAGATGCGGTAGTTGCGGAAGGTCGGATTGATCATTTTTCCGTGGTCGTCGAAGACCATGCGCTCGAACAAACTGCTGCCGATGCCCTGCGCAACCGCCCCTTCGATCTGCCCGCGGCACTGCATGGGATTGAGGATCGTGCCGGCGTCTGCGGCGTGGACGCTTTGCAGGATGCGAATTTCTCCGGTGATCCGATTCACGGCGATACGAAAGCCATGCACGTTGAAGCAGGTGGTGCGCGGCGACCCGTAAGCTTTGCGCATCACGCTCAGCCGATGCCGCGCGTCGGGCACGGACTCGAATAGCTCGGACAGCGGGATGCTCCGCGAGCCGCATTCCACCGCGCCATCCACGAGACGGCATTGCTCGAGCGGAGTGGAGGTGAACTCGCTGGCGATCTTGAGCACATTGTCGCGCAGATTTTCGGCGGCGAGGCTCACGGATTTGCAGGACACACTCGTGCCGACGCTGGAAAAGGTGCCCGTATCGTAAGCCGTCTTGTCCGTGTCCGAGATGACGATTTCGATGCGACTAGCGGTGGCATTTAGAATGGATGCGGCCACCTGCCGCATGGACGTGATCGTACCGTTGCCCATCTCCGTGACGCCGTTGGTAAGATAATACGTGCCGTCGGCGCGCAGGTTGATATGGGCCTCGGAGCGCTGTTCCGTAGGCGGGATGCAATCGTGCATGTGGATGGCGTGGCCTTTGCCTTCGAGCCATTCATCGCCTTCCGGCTTCGGCTCACCCCGTCCGCTGGCCAGCGCCTTTTCGAGAAAATTCATACACTGATCGAGGCCGTAACTTCCCATCTCCGCATCGGAAGGCCCTTCCCAGATGCTGTGCACGGCATCGCCGGGGACGACGACGTTTTTGCGTTGGAATTCCATGTGGTCCACGCCGAGCTTCCGCGCGAGATCGGCCATGGCGGATTCCACGGCGAAAACGGTCTGCGACGATCCGTAGCCGCGGAACGCGCCCGACGGCGGGATGTTGGTGTAAACGGCGTAGCCGAGGCCCTTCATGTTCGGACAGCGGTAGATCTGGAGCGACTGGCTGAGCGAGGCGGCCAGCGTCTCACCGCCGTGGTTGCCGTAGGCGCCGGTGGCGGACACCACCCGAACTTGAATCGCGGTGAGCGTGCCGTCCTTCTTTGCTCCCACTTTGATGTTGGTCTTCATGGGATGCCGCGAAAC
>DATHGV010000219.1:0-2429 GCA_035490135.1 Candidatus Methylomirabilota bacterium | reverse complement strand
CCCAGCTTGAATCCTATCCAGGAAACTATGCCTTGGCACGCAAGTTCTGCCGCCAAGCTGGCGAGGCGAGTAAAGACACTAATTTAGGGCTTGGGCATTGTGCCAAGGCGTTAGCGGAGGGCGGCGACGTGACGCAGGCTGAAGCGTTGGCGGCGAAACTGGATTGGCTGCGTCCTGAGGACACATTGAACCAGCAGGTCCATCTGCCGCTCATTCGGTCTATCATCGAGCGCGAACGAGGAAACGCCGTTAAGGCCGTGGATTTGCTCGCTCCAGTCACGCAATACGAACAAGGCGAATCACAGGTTCTTTATCACCGTGCGCGAGCTTACTTGGCTGCAGGAGAGCACGCCAAGGCTGCCGCCGAGTTCGCGAGGCTTATCGGTCATCGCGGATGGCGCGACTCGGAAGTGTTTGCTCCGCTGGCGCAACTCGGTCTCGCGCGGGCCTATGCTATGCAAGGGGACCGTGAGAACAGCCGCAAAGCCTACAATGATTTCTTCACCACTTGGAAAGACGCGGACCCGGATATCCCGATACTCCGTCAAGCCAAAGCCGAATACAAGAAACTCACGGCAACCGCATCTGCCGCCGCTTCAGCATCGAGGAAAAAGCAATAGCCCCGTTTTTTTAAGGGGGATAGCAGAACAAGCTCTTCGAATCGTTCACGGGGGGGCGCTCCCTGCGACGAAGCCAACCACACCCAAGTGTGACTACGAAAACTCGACATGGAGCATCCTGGTTTTGGGCCGAGATGCGCCGTATAGACTCTATGCGATTGTCGGACCCCGACAGCGACACTGGCGTCGAGTTCAAGAGAGTAGGTCGTTAGGGTGTCAGTGGAACTATAGCGGGTTACCGAACTCGAGGCGTACGGGGGAGAAGGGGACTTCCAATGGCAAAGCGTCGTTGCGATTGATAGTGGGTTCGCAAGATACCTGGTGCTTCACGAATTCGGCCATCAATTCGCCGAGTGGGACGATGAGTTACAGCTTGGCGAAATGCATCTCGGAAGCGAAGATAGATGCCTGGAGGCCGAACGTTACCGCATATGCAAGCCGCGAGAGTCTTAAAATGCGCCTCACTGTTGCCCTCGATGGCGGTGCCAAGCGGCTGGAACAAGAAGCAGTACGAGGTTATGACACCACGTTCGTAAACAAGGACTTTGCCATTGATGCTCACGCAGAGAAGCTTTGGGCCGATTCGAATGATTTACCGAACTGCTAATCTGTTCCATCACGAGTTTGGAATCAGGGGTGTGAGGAAGTGGCCGGTAAAGGCCAAGCAGGCAGAGGGTTGACCAAGGCCGTTACAGTTTCATCACCAAAACGACCCCATTGATCCAGTCTGGATTCGCCACCTGCAGACGATGCGTTCACCCTGACTTTGGCAGAACCTGTTCCCGGGACTAACGAGCTAGGTAGAGCGCCTGTCAGAATCGTGAGGTACCAAAAAGGGGGTTTCATCCAGGTCGCTTCAACTCAAAGCGATCGGTGGTGCGGCAGTAGGTTATTCCGGCCATGCGGCCAATGGCACGCAACTTATCAGGATCAACGTAGAAATTGTTGACCACGTCTTCGGTGAGATGGAATCGCAAGACTTCCCCCAGGACCAAACTGCCGCCATTGGGCTGTTCACTTACGGTTACTACCTGGACGAGGCGGCATTCCATCTGCACGCGGCTTTCGGCTACGCGGTCGGGCTTGACCAATTCACTGGGGATGGGAGTCAAGCCCGAAAGTTGGAACTCGTCCACCTCGGGAGGGACTGTCGCGGAGCATTCATTCATTTTGTCGGCGAAGTCCTCGGAAACGATATTCAGCACGAATTCGCGAGTATCCAAGACATTTCTCAATGTGTCTTTCATGGCGCGCCCGGCGCTGGGGACTGAAGTGCAGAAGACCACCACCGGCGGGTTGGAACTGGCCACGGTAAAAAAACTGAACGGCGCGAGATTGCGCACGTTATTCAAATCGAGCGTGGAGACAAAAGCGATCGGCCTTGGCACCACCGCGCCAATCAACAGTTTGTAGACGTCCTTAGGCGGCATGTTCTGAGGATCGAAAGTCAACATTTTGTCCTGGCTCATACAAACCTCAGTGGAAGAATGAATACTTCTCATGCGAATCGGATGCTGCATCAAAATTAGTATTTCACTCACGCGATTTCGACGCGGCTGATGGCCGCTTGGTAGAGACGGTCATCTTGCCGGCCCAGCGATCCTCGGAAGAAAGATGCAAGTTAAACTGGTCCAGGATGCGCAGGACCGTTTGATTCACCAGATCGTCTATCGTTTTGGGATGGTTGTAGAAGGCCGGAACCGGGGGAAAAATCACCGCGCCCATACGCGAGAGCCTCAACATGTTTTCAATGTGAATGTCGCTTAGTGGAGTTTCGCGAACAACCAGAACGAGCTTGCGGCGCTCTTT
>DATHGV010000218.1:0-3656 GCA_035490135.1 Candidatus Methylomirabilota bacterium | reverse complement strand
TTTCCTCGATGGCGGCTTTCTCTTGCGCCGAAAGTTTACTTTTGAGTTGAGCGATTATCTTCCCAGCGAGCTCGCTTTCGATTGCGAATACATCCGCCACATCGCGATCGTACCGCTCCCCCCAAAGCTGTGTATCTGTCCTTGCATCGATCAACTGAGCGCTGACACGTACACGGTCGCCCGCACGCTGGACGCCTCCCGTCAGCACATGCGCCACGCCGAGCGCCTTGCCGATCTCGCGCAGATTATGCTCTCCACCGACTTTGTACTGCAGCGTTGAGGTACGGCTGATTACTTTCAGGTCGGCGACTCTGGCAAGGCCAGTGAGGATTTCATCCTGCACGCCGTCTGCGAAGTAAGCGTTCTTTTTCTCATCGCTTAAATTCTCGAAAGGGAGAACGGCAATGCTCTTCTCGGGGATAGCGGTGGGCCAGCTAGTAGACGTTGTCTCGGGACGGGCCGATATGGTCTGCGAAGGTGATGTTCGATGGAAAAAGATCAAGGAACTGATCACCAGGGCGACAGCGGACACAACCAAAGCCACCATAAGCGCGATCTTGGGCCAACGGGGAAAAGTAATTGGACGAACCGCGGAGGCCGGCTTCGATCTTTTTCCTCGCTTGAGCTTCTCAGGGACTTGTGGATTGCCAAGATTGTCTTTGTAGACGTTAAAGAGGTGCAGGCGCAGGCCGTGCTTCACCTCGCACTCGCCCAAATCGTGCAAGTAAGGCTGCCAGTGCCGGTACTCGGCCAAATCTTCCGCAACATGCCCCGACAAAAGAATATGCCCGGCATCGCCACAATCCAGCACCCGTTGCGCGACATTCATTCCCGATCCTGCAAAATTCGTTTTGTCATTCACATCGGTGACTCTATTGACTGGGCCACTGTGAATCCCCATCCGCACCTGAATGTGTGGATGATCTTGAAGGGTCCTGCCAATCTCGAGAGCACATCGCACCGGTTCTTCAGGGCTGCGGAAAAAAAGTAACGCCATCCCATCTCCCGTCGGCACTCGACTGAGTTTGCCCCTTGCCTCCGCCGATCGAAAACATTCAGTGTTTCGCACGATCTGATTTAGTTCCTGGAGAACTTCGATCTGCTCATTGACCAGCAGCTTCGAGTAGCCCACCACATCGATTAACAAGAGGTGCGCGATCTCCAGCGGGAGATCCGGCCTAGTTTCGGAGGGAGGAGGTTCGGCGTTCACCCTGTTGCGAAGATAGCAACACCGTGCCCGTTATCGAGAGTAAATAGCCTGCATCAGCCCACGAGGACTGTCCCAGTGGCCTACGCGTGGGCCGCCTGTCGGCGAACGAATAATTGTTTCGCGCTGTCCCCAATTACGCCTTGGCCAAAGGCCGCCACATTAAGAACGATCATAATGAGCGCGAACAGATACATTCCCATTGTCACGCCAATCGCAAAGTGCATCCCGCAAATGCAAATCAGCCAAATCTTTCGTGTCTTGTCATTCCAAATAAAAAACGAATATCCAAGTTCCAAGATGCAAACAAATATTCCTGCAACTGGAAACAGGTAATTCCATCTCACAAGTATCTCGGGATCAATGACGTTGAAAGGCGGGCGGATGAGAGCGCGCCACACACTCGAGCCATCCCACCACCCGGTGCCCAGAGATTTCGTTAAGCCGCTGAAAAAATAGATGACACACAAGTGAAGCTGAAGGACCCGACGCCAGAACCCGAGAAGCTGCGGATTTTTCGGTTGCAATTCTCGGACTCGCCAATCGAGAGAATATCGGTCTGGCAGCGGCGACAGCATCAAGTAAAAGAGGCCGATGGTCATAAAATTATCCACGCCATAAGACACGAACCCTCCGCTTTTCGCGACGCACAGGTGGAAAAACCACGCCAAAATCGCAGACAGACGAGAGGCAAGTCCGACAATAAGACCGCAGCCGGCAGCGACCAGACAAAGCCATGCGAGCGAAAGTACTGTCTCTTCACGCAAGCCAACGTGTGTGGCGAGAGCGACGAGCCACCCAAGTCTCGGAACGAAATGGCTTTCCAGAGAAAGCAGCGCTTCCGCGAGGTTGCGGGTGACCAAACCACTGGCGGTTCCCGAAAGCAGATAGTTCCAATCGTTTCGCAAGGATAAGGAATAAAAAGTTACCTGAAAACCAAGGCCGACCCTTAAGACTGCCAACCAATTATCTGTCCCGGCTGTAAACAGAAATCCCAGTAGGCGTTCCCTCGATACTTGCATACTGTTCAGGGATCTTTCGGTTTGGCAGGCTGGTTCTCGAGGCTGAAATCGTAAGCGTACAAGAACTCGTACGATTGTCTTTTCCCTTGCTCGAAGTCGTTTACACCGGGCAAAATGATCGATCCGAACACAGCGCGAATCGTTTTCACGTCGGGATGCTCGCGCCAGATTGATCGCGCCAGCATTTTCACTAGATGCTCCCGAAGGGCGTCGTAGGGGGTGCGCCCGATCGTGTCCAGCAGACCGGCTATGCGCAAGCCGGCCGCGGCGCTGCTGACCGATGGCAGCTCGTATTCCACTCGGCCATCGGGATAGTGTAATTCAAAAACGAGCCTGTAACTTCCTGGCACATTTGGCGCAAAGTAGCCATAACCTGTTTCGATCCCAGCGAGGTGCAGATAAGTTGCGAGCGCTTGTCGGACCGGGTTTGACGCGGTCAAATGCTGGCCTAGGGCCGCGTCCGCGATCCTCTCAGCTCTCCGTGAAAAGCTCCTAAAGGAAGAAGGAAAAATCGTTGGTCCCTCCGCCACCAACCGCAGCGTTTCCCGACACGAAAATGAAACGATCAGCAGAAAATGTAGGCAAAACCATGCCGCATAAACATACTTTTGGCGGAAGACCCATCCAGTTTTCAGAAGCGACCTAGATAATGGCGCTGCTTATTTTTTGAGCGCGTCGAGAACCTTGATTATGTCACCTGGATCAGGAGATTGAACCCTGTACGTAACGTGAGGATCATTAACGGCAGATTCTCCAGCCGCTATGTCGTCCGCGACTTTGGATTTTGTGACCTTAACAGTCCTGATATTTCCCGGAGAGTGATGTTTACAATCTTTGTACCGATGGATCTCTTCAGCGCCCTCTCTCTCCAGAACATAGAGGTCGTAATTCCCGTGATGGGCACAAACTTGATCCAACGCGGCGTTGAACTGAGTCGGGTTCTTCCATTCAACGTATTTCCGAACTCGCTGTTTACTTCCGATATCGACAGAGTACGATAAGATGCCCGGGATGAATGGAAAATTGCAGCAGCTGGCCACCGCAACGATCACGATTACGGCTAATACAACGAACCAGAATCTTCCAGATAGAGTCTTCATAGCGAACGCTGGTTTGACTCCCCGGGTGGCAATTAGCAAGCCTAAAATTTAAGTATCCCGCCCACCCCACGCCCCTCGCGCAGAGAGACAGTTCGAAGCGGAACGGAAGTCAGCCAGCACGGAAGCGGCTGTTCCGAATTCTTTTCGAGGCTGGGCGTTTCCCCCCAAAAGTCGATTTTAAGCGTTGGACGGATTTTCAAGAACTTCAAGGCCCAGTGCGACTGCATGGTCGCAAAAGGATTGGGCGAACTCGATAAATCGGGCGTCGCCGAGCTTACCTTCAAGGATCGCCAAAACATTCCGGCGACCACGTTTAACCGACTCCTG
>DATHGV010000217.1:0-2394 GCA_035490135.1 Candidatus Methylomirabilota bacterium | reverse complement strand
TCGAGGATCTTGCCGACGATCACCGAGCCGTCTTCGCCGGCATTGATCGCGATCTGGCGGGCTGGATAGGACAACGCCTTGCGCACGATCTCGACGCCGGTCTTCTGGTCGTCGTTCTTGGTGCGAAGTCCCTTGAGGTGCTGGGAGGCACGCAACAGGGCGACGCCGCCGCCCGGCACGATGCCTTCTTCAACCGCCGCACGGGTCGCATGCATCGCGTCATCAACGCGGTCCTTGCGCTCCTTAACCTCGACCTCGGTCGCGCCGCCGACGCGGATCGCCGTCTCAGCCTCGCCCAATCTAACATTCGCACGGACGGGCACATATCGAAGGGTCAATCGCCGACCACCTGCTTCTCTAACAACGGCACCCGACGCATAGCAACGCCGTTCGACGCCGAAAGGAAATGCGCACGGTCTAGGCGCAATAAGAGTGACTTCGTAGCTACGTTTTTAGCTCTGGCAAACCTGCGATATCTGGAATCGTCTCCCCTTCGACGCATCCTTCGCATCTTTGGAACAACTTACAGGCTCACCAAGCAGGTACGTCTCGCGCTTGCTGATTCGGAATATTGTGCTAGGAAGACCGCCTCACAAAATCAGGAGCGTCTTGTGGCTAAGAAAGCAAAGAAGCGGACTGTTCGTCCATACACCAAGACTGAAGAGAAGGAATTGCGCGCTCACTCAAAAGCGAAGACGCCGGTGGCTAGGATTTCAAAATTAACTAAACGGTCTGTCGCCGCGCTTCGAAAGAAAGCAGGAGAGATGGGATTGCCGTTAGGCCATCGCCGTTAATAATCGATAATGGGAGACTGTCAGGAGAGGTTCTAATTGCGAGAAACGAGGCAACTTCCTCCTACAGATGCCAAGCGCGAGCAAAGTTGGTTGGCTCGTTGTTGGGAAGATTCTGCAACTCGCACAAAGTACCATGTCGATGGGCCACGGCCCCCCAACTGTCTCTTGAGAACCAGTGGTGCGCGATCACCAAGGACGGATTGATACCGTTTCTGCAACTGTTTGTATTCCGCCAATGCCTTTTGCTCAGACGAGTCGCTGATCAATTGAATTCCCCAAGGAGCCCAATTCGCATTTTCTTCAACGCTGATGTTGCTTTCGACCTTGGGCGGGCTTTTTGTCGCCTGAATGCAGGGACCCTGTGGTCTATCGTGCGGAATCTCCTCCGGCACTCCAACCCAACTTTCTGCTGCCCGACCGGTGATGATACGAACGTAGGCTCTCGTTTCTCGTGGAAGCTGACCACGACCCGCTATCCAATCCCTGATGCGCCGTGGCCCCGCATTGTAGGCCGCCGCAGCCAATCCCAAATTCCCAAATTGGTCGCGAAGTTCACCAAGCCAGCGGGCTGACTCATAAAGTGCTTCTGTGGGTTCGAAAGGATCGGACAATCCGCGCCAACGCGCTGTCCCGGGCATAAACTGCGCTATGCCCTGCGCTCCTGCACGGCTGACCGATTCGGGATCGAAATTACTTTCCTGCCGAATCAAACGCGCAAAAAACTCGGGCGGAATGCCATGAGTTGAAGCGGCGCTATTGAGAATGTCACAACTTGTGTTGGCAGGCGCGATTGAAACCGAGGGCATAATTTTTGCGGCGTCGTTTACTGTTTGAGCGGTCGACACATTCGCATCACGATCCGGCACGACGGTCATGTTCGGGTCTTGTGCGGCTTCAACCGGCGCTGCGGCATGCTCTATTGAGGCGTCTGGCTCCGCGTTGCTTCCCGAAGCAGAACACAAAATTAGAAATGCAGCAGTCACCGCGCTGTTTAATCCCAGACTCTTGCGCATTTCCATGACCTACGCGCTGACATAAAATTCTCGTATGGCCCGCCAACGACTGCAGGTCCTCCTGCTTCGCCGACAGAAGCTCATCGCTTCAAACCTTCGCTGACAATCACCTTCCGAACATCCGCTTGAGAAATTCCGAACTCCTTGGCAATTTTTGAGGGTGTCACGCCAGCTTTGAAAGCAGCACGAACCGCATTTAACTTACCAAGGTTCAGAGAAACGGCGGCTGCATCGACAGTCCGCTGGCTCGGGGTCTTTTCAGGCACGGGCGATTTCATGCCGCGTCGCAGCCGCTCTGCGACGACAGCATCGAACAGCAGGTCGAGTTCTTGATCCTCCAAGTGTTTAACCGCTGCTGGCAGGTCGTTCGGCAGCACATGCCGCGAAGCCGTGGCTGTCGCGTTACTTGGGATATGTCTGGGTGAATTTGGCCCGCTGCCCATACAGCGATCATGCCGCCATTCCCAAAAAGTGGCAATCGAAACCTGACCGGTTATTCTTGAGTCTTAGCAGGCGATTCAGGAAATGCCCGCAGGTTCCCATCCGCCCGCGCGGCTAGCCTTGAACGAGGCAAGCGCCCGAGTCTA
>DATHGV010000216.1:0-20462 GCA_035490135.1 Candidatus Methylomirabilota bacterium | reverse complement strand
TCTCGAGCTCTTCAAGAATTTCGACATTATCGTTGATGGCACCGATAATTTTCCCACGCGCTATCTTGTAAACGACGCGTGCATCTTGCTCGGAAAGCCTAACGTGTATGGCTCCATTTTTAGATTCGAGGGCCAGGTGACCGTCTTCGGCATGCCTGCTGGTCCGTGCTACCGCTGCTTGTATCCTGAGCCACCTCCTCCCGGCCTGGTCCCATCATGTGCCGAAGGCGGCGTGCTTGGCGTGCTGCCAGGAATTGTCGGTTCCATTCAGGCTATGGAGACAATCAAGCTCATCCTGGGCACTGGCGAGAGCCTGAAAGGCCGCTTGCTGCTTTTCGATGCGCTGGCCATGAAGTTCCGTGAATTGAAGCTCCGCAAGAATCACAGCTGCCCAGCGTGCGGCGATCATCCCACCATCACCAAGCTGATCGACTACTACGAATTTTGCGGCGTGCGTGGAGAAGAGGCGCCTGGCCCGGACGTGCAGGTTCCCGAGATTGCCCCGCGAGATTTAAAGTCGCGTCTTGATCGCGGCGATGACCTGTTTATTCTCGATGTGCGCGAGCCTCACGAATTTCAGATTTGCAATCTCAACGGCCATTTGATCCCGCTTGGCGAATTGCCACGCCGCGTCCATGAGCTGGACTCTTCGAGAGAAATCGTGGCCCACTGCCGCAGCGGAAAGCGCTCCGCCGAGGCCGTTGACTTTTTGCGCAAGGCGGGCTTCCGTAAGATACTTAATCTCAAGGGTGGCATTCTCGCCTGGTCCGACGAAGTGGATCCTTCCGTACCCAAGTATTAATCATGCTGTTGATTGCCTATTGATCGTGGATTTTCGAAAAATTTCGGGAGCGTAAATGCCGGGCACAAAGATCACTGTGAACAACAACGGATCGCTGCGTATCGAGGGCGATTTCGAACTGCTCGACCCTCAAGGCCAGCCCTTCGGCTTGGGCGGCCGCACCACCGTGGGCCTCTGCCGTTGTGGACGCTCCATGAATAAGCCATTTTGCGACGGCAGCCATAATGCGTGCGGGTTCGCAGACACGGTAACCGCACGGGATCTGCCCCCGCCCAAGCCGAAAATCTAGGCTGTCTCTCGCCGCGCGCACGGTGAGACGGTCTCACCTTGAGACGACGGTGAGTCCGTGTTGATACTGGCCGTGCGAACGGGTTAACCACAACGAAACATTAGAAATATCTGTGGATTGTCGCATTATGCCTCTGATTTCCCTTGTCTCGCCCAAATTAGAACATTCCCATAAATCCTTACCTCGTCTCTAAGCCACTGTATTTAAGCCGTTTACAAGAGCAGATTTTGCCTTACGAACGGGCACCCACTTGCATTCCTTAGGTAGTTGTCCGGTTTTCTTCGGCATTTGGGGGTAATCGTGGGCGGTTGGGGCAAAATCGTCGGGTATTTCCGGGCTGAACAGCCAACCGACAATCGGCGTTCGCTGATCATATTCACCGCGAGTGTTATCGCCTTGGCTATTTTTCCGGCCCTGATGATGGAATTGCGGCAAGCTAGTCTTGCCGGTTCTCCTCAGACCTATTTGTATCTTGAAGTTGGCGGCACATTACTCAGCTTTTGTTACGCGGCAAATGCGCTCGTACGCTTCCGGGGCACCCACGACCGCACCGCTCTTATCCTGGCTTTCGGATTTGTTCTTTCAGGAATCATTGAGACCGTGGGTTATTTTGGGCTGAATGAGGCTCTCGCTTCCGGCCACGTGGTTCTTTCGCGGGTTCCCACGGGTTGGATGGTCAGTCGCACTCTCTTAGCCATTCTTCTCCTCGCCGCCATAGCTGTGGAGCGCTATATGCCCACGGCACGGCAGCCTAGCCGCGAGACAGCCGGTGCGCTGCTGGTCGTGGCCATTGCCGCCTACGTTACCAGTGCAGCATTCTTGGCTGCCCCTTCAGAACCGCTTGCGCACCATGGCAGCGCTTTGTCTCGTCCGTGGGATCTGTTCCCTGGCTGCTTATTTCTTTTCGCTGCCGTGTGTTTCTGGCATCGCCTCAAGAGCGACAAGAAGTCTCAAACCGATCCCTCCTTGTATGACTATTCGTTGTTTCTTGTAGCCTCGCTCAATGTTATCTGCCACGTTTCGGCTGCTTTCTCCCGCCAGCTTTTCGATGGACCGTTCTTCCTCGCTGAACTGAGCAAGACCACCAGCTACGTGGTGATGTTGGGGGGCGCTTTGCTGGATCAGGCGCGCTTGTTTGATCAAGTGCGTTCCATGGCCGTAACCGATCCGCTCACCGGGCTAGCCAACTATCGCCGGCTCATTAGCGTCATCGAGGCGGAACTCGATCGCTCGCGCCGTACTCATCATCCTTTCAGCATCGTACTGCTCGACATGGACGGTCTCAAAACAATTAATGACCGCTTCGGGCATTTGACCGGGAGCCGCGCCCTCGTGCGGCTAGGAAAAATTCTTCGCAATCATTCGCGGGCCATCGATACTGCGGCGCGTTATGGTGGGGACGAGTTTGCGCTCATTTTGCCCGAGGCCGGCCGCGATATTGCCACTCGCGTGTTCACCCGCATTCGCGAACGCCTTTCGTCGGAAGACGAAGCACCCTCGCTTTCAGCTAGCGCCGGCGTGGCTTGCTACCCGGAAGATGGCGACACGCCCGAAAAATTGCTGGGCACGGCAGACCGCGCTTTGTATCGCATGAAAAATCACGGCAACAGTAACGTACAAAATCTCACGCGCATCGCGGCGTGCTTGTGAACATTATGGCCCCGCGCACACGATCGTTCACGTATCACCGCGGAGAGCAGCGCATTCTCATGGAAGTTCCGGTGTTCCTGGATGGACATCGGAGGCTGCCCGGCACCGAATCGACTTTTACAGAAAATGTAAGTGCGCGCGGCGCGCGTGTGGTCAGTATGCGCCGCTGGGAACAGGGCGAAAAGTTAACGTTCGCTTCGCGCACCGGAGAGTTTCGTTCCATGGCTCGAGTGGCCTACTGCCAACCGCTGCAAAGCGACGGCTTTGCAGTTGGGGTGGAGTTCCTGGAAGCCAATGGACGATGGGTTGTTTAATTCTAAAAACGCTTGACGTATTCGGCAGGCGGATAGGAGGGGACCGCTGGAAAAAGGGAAAAACAGTAAACTAGCGCAAATTTTTACTGAGCTTTAAGCGTCGCGACGAGCACCGATCGTCCGGCGCTTTTTGCTTTTATTCTATGCTTATTGTGGTCTTAAAATGCCGACCGGCAACTGTGTGACTTACTGGCCGTTTTTTGCTGTGTCGGATTTGATAAGGTGCGAAAACAGGTTTTTCTTGACGGCTCTCCCAGATCATCGCGCACAAACTTCGCGATACACTTTCTTCATCTCTTCCACCATACGGTCGCATGAAAATATTTTTGCAATTCGCTCGCGACCTGCCCGGCCGATGGACCGGGCAAACTCCTTGTCTTGCAATAAGCGCTTCACGGCCTTGACTATGTCCGCGACGTTTCCTGGCTCCGCCAATAGTCCACTTCTTTCGTCGTCAATAATTTCTCCGAACGCGCAACATCGCAACGCGATGGAGGGAACTTCATAGCTCATTGCCGCCAACAGGGAAGTCCCCAGGCCCTCGAACGACGACGGGAACAAAAACACATCCAAGGCCGGATACATTGATTCGATGTCGGTGACAAATCCGGCAAAAATCACGGCGTCGCGCACTCCCAGTTCCTGGGCCAATGTTTCCAGAGTTGGCCTGCTAGGTCCGTCTCCCGCAAGCAACAACCGGCAGCCGCTATATTCCTTGCGCAACTCGGTGAGAGCTCGAATCAATAACTCGTGCCCTTTGTCGGGAGACAACACTCCCACAGATCCTAACAGTGGCGACTCTCTAGCTATTTTTGCGTCATCGGAGACGCCCGCAAGGCCCCACCGCATCCGAGCTAAATGTGGCGATTGAGGTCGCGGATTTACGGGAATCTCTACTCCTTCATAGACTACCGAGATCTTTTCTTTCGGCGCACCTGACTCTACCAGCTGCGCGGCAACCCAATGCGAGACGGCCACAATGCGCGCCGCAGCTTTGTAGCGCGCGCGGGCCAGGCGGCTTTTCGCCAATGGATACCCGACGCGCCTGGAAATTACGAACGCCGTTCGATGGTGTGCTCCGGCCAGCCACGCTGCCGTCACGGCATGAGCTTCATTGGCATGCACCACGTCGAATGCGCGATGCTTTGTAAGTGCGCGAATTTTCAGCGCTGCTGAAATCCGTGCTGTCCGGGCTGTAACGAAATGAACTTTCAGGCGCTTTCGCGCAGCTCGTTTGCCCAGAGCGGAGCCTCTCACAGTCACCAGTTCCGCACAGTCCCCTCGCGCATTCAGTGCTTTCAGTAACAGCAGCGCCTGGTTTTGACCGCCGCGCCATTCCGTTTCGAGATCCACCAGCAGAACGTTCACGAGGTGGGCCTGCGCTCGCGTTCAAGTTTTTTTGTTCGGATTAATTTTCCCAGCTTCGCGTATTTCAAACGCACCGAACGCGCCGCCATTTTTGCGATAAGCGCGCCGCGATATCCATCCAGAAAACCACCGCGAAGGATAAAGGTATAAAACCAACGCCACGGAGTGGCCAGCAGCATAGCGGATCGCCACTGCCTCTTGCCCTCCCAGTGCATTTGCTCGGCTGCGAGTTCCGCGTACTTCTCTACCTTCGCTTCGTGCTCCTCGAAAGTGCGCACCGTGTAATGCAGCAAATCACCATTGAGCCTTCCCGGAGGTCCCACAAAACGCACCGATTCGTGAATGATTCCCGAAAATCGCGCTTCATCGCGATTGTAAAGCCGCCGTTGGAAGTCCGGGTACCAACCGGAATGGTTGATCCAAGCTCCCAGATACCACGTTTTTCTGGCCACCTCATAAACCGGAAATTTCGGCTCGGCTTTTTTCCAGGCCAGCAAAGAGGTTTGCAGCGCGCTACTTAATTCTTCGTCGGCATCCATGGAAAAGATCCACTCGTTTTGCGCGCACTCCGCGGCAAAGTTTTTTTGTTCGCCATAACTCGACCACTCGCGGAAGTATAGAGTGGCACCGTGTTCGCGAGCCAGTTCCTCCGTGCGATCAATGCTGCCGGAATCCACGATCACAATTTCGTCGACGACCCCCGCCAGCGACGCCAGTGCGCGAGGCAAATTATGCTCTTCATTATAAGTAATCAGGCAAGCAGAGATGCGGTTCATGAGCAGGCAGCCCCTACTGTGCTACGATTACTATTCCCAAACAAGTGAGGAAACGTTCGTGCCTGATCATATTTCGCGCAAAGAATTGAAGCATGACAAAATCAAAGAGACGCTGGAGCATGGGGCGGAGGCCGTATATTCCCATAGCCAGCTAACACTGGCGGTTTTACTGGTAGTGCTGGTCGTCGCTTGCGTCTACGGCGGCTGGCGAATTTACCACGACCGGAAAACCGCGGAAGCCAACGCGGCTTTCGATGCGGCGCAAAAAGTTTATGGCGCGCGTGTCGGTCCACCAGCGCCTGGCGAGCCGGTCGACCCTAACGAGCCCACTTTCCCAGACGAAGCGACTCGCGCACGGGAGGCTTCCCGGCGCTTCACCGAAGTAGCCAACAAATATTCGGGCACCAATCCGGGCAAGCTGGCGCGCTACTACGATGCGTTGTGCCTTGAAGATCTGGAGCAACACAACCAGGCTCTAGAGGAGCTCAAGAAAGTCAGCGAGACCGGCGATCGAGAACTCTCCGGCATGGCCCAATACCAGATCGGGATAATTGATGCCCGCACCGGCAAACCGGATGAAGCCATAAAAATCTACCGCGCCCTCGCAGACAAGAAGCTGGTCTTCGTCCCCCGGCCGCTGGTATTGCTGGAGCTTGCCGGCGTTTTGCGGCAAACCAAGCCTCAGGAGGCCGTCACCGTATATCAACAAATCAAGCAGGAATTTCCCGATTCGACGATTTCCGAAGAAGCCGACCGTGGGCTCGGCACTCTGGCGCCAAAGTCCTGAAGCCTAATTTCCGGGTTTGTTTGGTCATCGCGAGAAATTTTCGGGCGACCCTTCTAAAATCGTAAGATGAGCAAATCACCTTCTACTTCTCGCCCGGCGGGACCTTCCATCAAAACTCAACACAACCTCCCGTGCAGTGCGCCATGGGCCATGAGCGTGCAGAATTCGCGGGGCCGTCGTTATGCTGAGCCGGCGCATTCTTACCGCAATGACTATGTTCGCGACCGCGATCGGATTGTTCACGCGCGCGCATTTCGCCGCCTGGAAGCGAAGACGCAGGTTTTTACCATGCGCTTCTCCGATCATTTTCGCAATCGCTTGACGCACACCATCGAAGTTGCGCAAATCGCCCGTACCGTCGCGGACGCACTGGGATTGAACGCCGCACTTGTGGAGGCACTCGCGCTTGTTCATGACATTGGCCATCCGCCATTCGGCCATGCCGGCGAACACCAACTCGATGAATTGATGCGCGCTCATGGTGGAGGCTTCAATCACAATCTCCACGCCCTCCGCATCGTCGAACATTTCGAACAACGCTACCTGGATTTTCCTGGCCTGAACTTAACCTTTGAAGTTCGTGAAGGTATCGTAAAGCATTCGCGCGATTATCGCCCCGCGGATTTTCCGGAACTTAGCGAATATCTTCTCGATTTGCGTCCCCCGCTCGAGGCCCAACTTATAGATTGCGTGGACGAAATCGCTTACGACACTGCCGACCTGGATGACGCTCTCGAGGCTGGTCTACTCAATTTAAAGGCTCTGTGCCAGGACGTTTCGTTTTTTGGCTCTGCTTATGCCGCTGTCGAAAAAGAGCACCCGTCTGCGCGTGACAAGTTGAAATTCAATGCGGCCTTGAAACAGGTCCTCAATCTTCTGGTCACCGATTTAATTGAATCGACGCAAGCGCGTGTTCGCGATGCGGGTGTAGCCGTTACCGAAGATATTCGCCGCGCACCCCAACGCCTCGCGGAATTTAGTAAAGTAGGTTTACAACTCAGTCGCGAACTGAAACGCTTTCTTTTTGCTCATGTATATAGTCATCCCGCCATTACGGAAGACCGCGACCGCTCGGTGCGCTGTCTGGAGCAGCTATTTAAGCATTACTATTCTTCGCCAGGATCGATGCCTGCCCCCTACGAAGACGCGGCTACGGAGTCACCTCGAGCAATTGTGGTTTGCGATTACATTGCCGGCATGACTGACCAATTCCTGCTGCGTCAGCATCAGGAGCAATTTGGCCTCGGCGAGCTATAAAAATTCCGCCACCGTGATGTCGGTGGCAAAAGAGCTTCTATTGTGCGAATGTGTTGCACGCGGAGATTTGGCCGCTGTCGAAGCCTCGGCGGAACCACGACACTCGCTGCTCGGACGTGCCATGAGTAAATGAGTCCGGACTCACATGTCCGGTAGCTTGTTTCTGCAAGCGATCATCACCAACCGCCGCAGCTGCGCCCAGCGCGGAATCAATGTCACCCGGTTCCAATAAACCCCGCTGCTGTGTGGTTTGCGCCCAGATGCCCGCGAAGCAGTCCGCCTGCAATTCCAGTTTCACTGACAATTGATTTTTGGCTCGAGGATTCTGCTGTAACATCCGTTGTTCCTGACCCTCAATGCCCAAAATTTTCTGTACGTGATGTCCGATCTCGTGCGCGAGGACGTACGCTTGTGCGAACTGACCGGGGGCTCCAAAACGGCGATTCAACTCGTCGTAAAAATCCAGGTCGATATAAACCTTTTCATCCTGGGGGCAATAAAACGGCCCGCTAGCCGCCTCGGCGCCGCCGCAACCAGACTGGATGGCATCGCGAAACAGCACCAGCTTAGCGTGCCGGTAAGGTTTGTTCTCTTGCTGCGGCAGGATCGCTGACCAGGTTTTCTGCGTGTCGTCCAGAACGAAAGAGACAAATTGCACGAGCGGCTTTTCTGCCTGATCGCGCGGGGATGTGCCACGCGGCCGATTTGGGTCGCTAACCGATGAAGGAGCCGGTGCCACCGAGCCGCCGCCGCTGAGAAGCGCGAAAAAATTTGTTTTGAATACGAAACTGAGGATCAGCAGGATAATCGCGCCGCCAATGCCGATGTGCATCCCACCAAATTGAAAACCGCCGCCACCGTCGCCGGTATCGTCGCGGCGATCCTCGACGTCCGGGCTTTCGCCGCCAGGAGTCCACTTCATAAAAGATCTCCTTCTGCCGGGCTAGAGAATAGTAGCATGCGAAACTAATCGATAAATCCATGCGGCCAAAAAAAAGTGGAGATTTTGTCTCCACCTTTTTACTAAAGCACTGTCATGAAACGCTTGCGTTCCTTAGAAACGGATAATCGGCCCAAAGGTGGCCTTCAAGTTATGGTGTGTGTTGTCATTGAAATACATTTCGTCGCCAATATCCAAGCGCAATCCAATCGGCCCGAGATGCCCCTCAAGACCGCCACCGGCATAGAAAGTTCCCGTCACGTTGTTTTCACGCAGACCGGACACCGAGCTCGTGAACGTTCCAAATGTCGCTGGAGAATTATCCAGGCGGAAATTGATGAGACCGCCTTTAGCGGTAACAAATGGCTGAATGGCGTGTCGGCCCAGATTGATGCGGGGCCCAAACAACCCGTGGATCACCCGCAAATTGGTGCGTTGCACGATGACTGTTCCGGTGGAGTTGTCGGTGAAACCTTCGGTAAAAGCTCTACTGAAGTCGTAGGACATTTCGGCTTCAAACTTCAGACGTTTGTAGGCCACGAATGACGCGCGGCCACCTACGCCTAGCAGGTCCGTGTCGGTCTGGGACAGTCGGAAATAATCGGCGAAAACGCCTACCTGCACATGCTCGTTTTCCTGAGCGAATGCGCCTGGCACAGCCCAGCCGGTGATGAACAACAGTAAAAGTGCGACACGCTTCATACCAGTTCTCCTAACGGCTAAAGGGAATTAACACCCACACCCGAGCAAAGTCGCGCTCCTAATTTTTGCTCAGTCGTTTGGATGAAATCGTGGTAGGCAGGGTTGCTGAAAGACCGCAAGATGTGCCGAACTAAAGCCAAATAAATGTGAGTTTTACAGGTTTTTATTCAGGCTCATACAGGCCATGCTGTAGCCAATTGACCGTTCGGTGGGATGCTAACATTCATGGTTGGACATGGGTGGTCGCGCGTCCGGGTGGTCAAACAGCCCGCGACCGTGGTCCGAGCTGCAGCCTAAGGAACTTCGGCGCGCTCCGGCGTGTCAATGCGAATTTCCGTCAAGTCTGAAAGCAAATTTGCTGCCCAGCGGTAAATATTGTGTTCGCGCACGTGCAAGCGCATATGATGCATGCGAGACGCTTGTTGTTCCTCGGGCATGTCCACAGCACGGTGAATGGCCTCTGCAAGTTGCTGAACATCATAAGGATTAATCAACAGGGCATCGCTAAGCTCCAGCGCGGCACCCGCAAAAGTACTGAGAATGAGAACGCCACGTTCGTCATCGCGCGCAGCTATAAACTCCTTGGCGACGAGATTCATTCCGTCGTGCAGAGAAGTTACCAGGCACACCGAGGCCGCGCGGTAGTATCTGTCGATTTCTTCGTGCGAGTGATGTTTTCGCAGAAAGACAATCGGCTTCCATCGTCCGGTTTGGCCTGTTTGGAATCTGGCGTTAATACGGTCTGCTTCCGCACTTACTTCATCGAGAAATTGTCGATAGCGCTCAATATCGGTGCGGCTGGGTGCGCCAATCTGCACAAATGTAAAACGCCGCTGATACGCGGGATTCAGTTCCAGAAAACGCTCGATGCCGCGAAAGCGCTCGATAATTCCTTTGGTGTAATCCACGCGGTCTACGCCGACGCCAAGCAAGCTTGCCTCGATGCCTAGCTCCGCGCACAATGCCGCGCGTTCTTCGCCGGCGTTGCGCGATTCGTTGATAGTACGGGTGTGCTCGGGGAAAGCCACGCTGATCGGATACGGCCGCACGCGCGTAACGTGACCCTGGCGGTTCACCGCAAAGCGATCCCATTCAGTTAGTGCTTCCACCGCGCGATCAACGGTCGAAAGAAAATTATTACAATGCGATTGGGTGTGGAAACCGATCAGGTCCGCGCCCAGCAAGCCATCGATCAGTTCGCGCTGCCAGGGACAAATTCCAAACACCTCGGGATTCGGCCACGGAATATGCCAGAAAATTGCGACGCGCGCATCGGGACGCGCGTCCTTCACCATTCGCGACAACAGTGCAAAGTGATAATCCTGCGCCAGCAGGATAGGCGATTCCGTTCCTTCCATTTCATCGAGCACCGCGTTGGCAAAGTGCCGGTTGGCCTGCTGGTAACATAGCCAATCCTCAGGCCGAAAAATCGGGCGAGTGTGCGCGATATGGCAGAGGGGCCACAGTCCTTCGTTGGCGAAACCCTGGTAGTAACCTTTCTCCTCTTCAGCAGTGAGCCATACGCGCCGCAGGCTATAACTCGGCCGGTCCGGTGGGACTCGCAAGCGATCATGTGAATCCACCATCTCGCGATCTCCGCTGCCTGCGCCGTGCGCGATCCATGTTCCGTCGCAGGCGAGCAGCACCGGTTCCAGCGCGGTAACTAACCCGCTGGCAGGAACGATTACGCTCACAGAGCGATTTTCGTTCAGCACATGCATATACGGTTCGCGGTTGGACACTACGAAAAGTGGCTGGCCCTTCAATTTGTTTCGCAGGCTTACGCGTAGGCGCTCCGAAGTCCATTGCGAAGCGTTGGTGTCGCGCAAACGCGCCTCTTTTTCAGCAGAAGCACGCGCGGCATTTAAATCGCGCGCCAAATGGGTGACTTCGTGGTGCAGCTGATCGAATATTTCACCCTCCGGCAGCGTCGGAGGGGCGTGGGATTGCCCGGTGCGCAACGTCCGCAACCACTTGGCGGTGCGCGTCAAGGGATTGGTGAATGTCCATCGCACTAGAACCATGGCCAGCGCAGTAATCAGCAATGTTTGAATCAGCGCCGTGAGTAGAGCATCGCGGAGGGTGTGCGAAAGCTGTACATCGATGTAGGTGGTGTCGTGATAAAGCGCCAGAACGCCCGCTGGTTTGCCATTGCTGTGCAAAGGCAGGGCGTAAATATGCATGGGCTGCCGCTCAACTTTTAGGAACTCTCCGTAGCCAGAATCTTTTTCTGCCGCATGTGTAGCGGTCGCCGGCCGCGCTTTAAAAACTGGCGCCAACGCCGGTGTGATGGCTAGCGCGTTGCCGCCCGTGTCATAGACGCCTACGCCCTTCAAGTGTTCACGCTGGCCGAAGCGGTCCACCAGCCGTTGCAGATTTTTCTCCCGCCCGTGATCCAGCAGGGGTTCGACACTTTCTTGAAGGCTCTCGCCAAGAATTTCCGCGCGGCGGGAAAGATCATTGCGAAGGATGCGCCGTTCGGTGCGCACCTGGTAACCGGCAAACAGCAAGGAAATGGCGGCAACGCTGATGATTAAAGGCAGGACAATCTTCAGCGTCGTGCGCAAATTAGCTCCTCACCCGAGTGCGAAACGCGCGCGCCGATCTGACTGGCCGACAAAACGGCCGGTAGCATCACAAGCGCTGGGACAAGTATCTTAATCTAAAAGTGAGCTGCCTTGCACGACGTCATCGCGCATCGGTACATCGTTCACAGATATATTAGTAAGGTGGATTGCCCTGGCCGGCGGCTTTATGGGTTGGTTTGCGCCGGGAAAACCTTGGTCGCTTTCTGTGTGAACTCGAATCGCAGCGACCATTCGCTCGGCGCGTTGCGTCCGTCTACTTGTGGCGGCGTGAAGGTCCACCGTCGCGCCACTTGCACTGCTTGATCCCCAAAAAACTTGCTGGAAAAATTGTCCAAGTCAGCGCTGGTCACTTTGCCGGCGTCGTCGACGTGAACTTTTACGCCCACGCGAACGGTCCCTTGTATGGTGTCGCGCGCGCGCGGCGAGATATCGGGTACCACTTGGTAGAGCACTGCCCCACGAGCGGGATTGGTTTGCGCCACCTTGGCAGATTTATTTGTTGATCGTGCTTCGACTTCGTCAACCGAGCGGCTTGAAACCGGGTTTACCGCGTCACTTGAGGAAGCTGTTTCATGTGCTGCCGCGGAACTCTTTTCCCGTGCAGCTTCTTTCTCTGCCGCGCGCTTTTCAGCTCTGCTTTGCGTGGTAGGGAGTGGTGCGACCGGTGGTGTCGCACTGGCGGGTGGCGTTAACGTAGACGGCGCTGGAGCGATCGACGGCTGTACCGTTGCGGCTTGCGGTTGCAATTGAGAAAAACGATTGAGCACCCGGGGCGCCAGTAGTATCGCGGCCAGCAATAAAACCATCGCAACCAGCGGGACAGCTATGCGAGATTTGCGTGGCGCCTTGGTCGTGGTATCGCGAACGGGCGAGGCGGGAAGTAGTGTGTGGGGGAGTAACGAAACTTGCTGCGACGCCAAGCTTTTCTTGGAAGTTTCGCCACTGGGAACAGTCTCTGCAACCGGTGCCGCTTTGGGTGATTCGCGATGCTCTACGGCCGCAACGAGAGCTTCGGGAGACGGTGTTGCGGGCGCGTGAAGGTCAGCGTGTTGAACCGCGTCGCGATAGGGAGCTGTCGAAGTTGGATTCAGCAGCGTCGAGATTTCCTTTAAACTCGCCCGTCGTGAAGGATCCACCTGCAAGCAGCGCCGCGCGATGTCCAGATAGGGCGCCGGCATGGTCTCTGGTGCCGGCAGTTCAACGTCCATTTGGCCCCGTAGTACCGGCGTGTGTTGTGTTAACGCTTCAACTAGCGTCACTCCCAGCGACCACACGTCGGCGGGCACGGAGACTGGCGCTGTCGCAGACTCCGGCGCCGCGTAAATACTGGTTTGCGGCGTGGCCACTGGCGCGCTGCCGATTTCGCTCAATGTATCGCTTGATAATTTCAGTTGATCGCCGCCCGCCAGAATATTTCCTGGCTTAACCCGCGTATGCGCCAATCCTTGCGCGTGCAGATAAGTCAGCGCATCCACAGCTGATTCCAGGACCTGCCGCGCTTCGTCCGGTTCCAGCGCGCGTTGCGGCAGAATCTCCGACAAATTTTCCTCCGCGTATTCCATCACCACGTAGAGAAAATTCGCGTCCGCAAACTCGAAGCGGCCCACGCGAATAAGCTGCAATAAATGAGGATGGGTTAGTTCGCCAGCGACACGCCATTTCCCGAGTTGCGCGTACGCCGACGCGTCCGCAGGAATAAATTTGATCGCGGCCTTTTGCTCGCCGGAACTATACAGTTGGGTTAGATACACCGCGCTGTGGTCAGAGCCGCCCAAATACTGGCGCAGCGTGAAGCCATCCACCGCCTGACCTTCCCAAGTCTTCCAGGCTTCGGACATTTTGAACTCCGCGAATCGATTTTGCTGGGTATCACTATTCTAGGCGAGGTGCCATGGTAAGACGCAAGCTCAGATAACACATTTGGTCATCTGGTTACGTAGGCAGTTTTGGCAAAGAAATTACGTTCAAAAATACGCCGCAAGCCAAAACAGGGGGCGCTAACCTCTTGGTTCGACTAGCCAGTCAATGGCACGTTCTTGGCGCGCACCCCTGATATACTCGCCATAGCTGCAGGAATCCCGTCCGCCTGTCCCCCCAGCGAAAAATTGAGTTCTTGGGTGCGTTCATTGGCACTCGATCGAGGCTCCGGTCCATCGTTTGTCAGTTCGAGCTACTGAGACACGCTTCGCGCCGGAAGCCCGATGCAACTTTGATCGGTGTATCGGTTTTGCGGAGTGAACGGGTGCTTTAAGGGCAAACATGTCAATATTCAAAGCGCTGAAAAAAAATCCCGATTCAAGTCAAAGCGATCTTCTGCGGGGCCGCCGACGCAAAACGCTGATCGTCAATATTTTAATTATTTCGGTGTTGAGTATCGTCGCTGCGCTGGTGATCACTTGGCAGTCCGGCGGCACCGGATTTTCCCTGCCGAATTCTGCTGGCCAATCGGCTGTCGCTACGGCACCGCTTGCTTCCGTTAAACAGTCGCCGCCGGCTCTGCCATCGTTGTCCGACGATGCACCCGACGGCTACAAGCTTGAAACCGGACCTCTGGCGGTAACCGAAGTTGCAGGTCTAGTGCTCCATGACGAGAAGCGTAACAAGGATGTGCGCGTTCGGATCTTCTACCCGGTGATTGCGGGCAAATATCCCGTCGTCATTTTTTCCCACGGCGCTGGTGGATCCGACACTTGCTGCGAATCTCTGACACGCCATTGGGCAACTTACGGCTACATTACGCTTCAACCCACCCACGACGATTCAGTCGTGCAACGGCGCAATCGCGGGGATGAGAACACACAGTTCCCGCAAGCCGTCCGCGAAGCGCTGAAAAATCCCGCTCTCTGGGAAAGCCGGCCGCGGGATATTTCCTTCCTTCTGGATTCGCTCGCTGGTTTGCAGAAACGTGTCGCAGGCCTGAATGGGAAAATCGATGCCAGCCGCATCGGCGTAGCCGGCCACTCCATGGGTTCATACACCGCTGAGGCTATTGGCGGAGCATTGGTCGATCTTCCGGACCGACCTGCGCAAAATTTTTCGGATCCTCGTGCGAAGGCAATTCTTTGTCTCTCGCCGCATGGCCCGGGACAGTTCGGCTTAACGGCGCACTCATTCAGCAACATTGCACTGCCTTTTATGGGCATAACCGGTTCGCTTGACAACCTGGTGCCGCTGGCAAACGCGGCGTGGCACAAAATTCCCTTCGAACGCAGCCAGCCAGGCGATAAATATGAAGTGTTCATCCAGGGCGCAGGTCACATGTCTTTCATCACCGCGGAAACCGTAAACTCCGCTCGATCTTCACAAGCTGCCGCGATTCTGGGGTATACCAACTCCGCTTCGTTAGCTTTCTGGGACGCGTACTTGAAAGACGATTCCGCAGCAAAGAATTTCCTGCAATCGGATGCGCTGGAGCGCTCGAGCCATGGAGCTGCAAAACTATCACGTCGCTAATTGCGTCATCTCCGCGCCGAATCCATATCCGGTTATCATTGCTTGTGAGCGAACTGTTCGTTTATCGCAGTCAGATGCCGGCTTCCGCGGATGATGTTTACGCGTGGCACGCCAGGCCAGACGCGCTAACGCGGCTCACTCCTCCTTGGGAAAATGCGCATGTCATTGAACGCACAGGCTCCATAGAACAGCCGGGGTCGCGAGTGAAGATTCGACTTCGCGTCGGCCCTTTCTTCCAAACCTGGACGGCCGAGCATACTGTTTGCGAACCGGGACGCATGTTTCGCGACGTCCTGATCGACGGGCTCTTTCGTCACTGGGAACATACGCATCTATTCATTCCCGATGGGCAAAACAAGAGTCGGCTGGAAGATCGCGTTGAGTACGAGTTCCCGTTGGGCTGGTTTGGGAAATTGGTTGGCGGAGCCTACACGCGGCGGCGGTTGTCGCGGATGTTTGCGTGGCGCCACCGGGTCACTGCCGAAGCCGTCGCTCAAGAGGCTCCAAGAGCCAAAACCGGCGTCTAACTAATCCACACTAGTGTTTCACCGGCATTTACGGCTTGACCCTCTTCGGCCAGGAGCCGTTCCACGGTGCCTGATTTTGAGGAACGAATCTCGTTTTGCATTTTCATGGCTTCCACGACCAGAAGGCCCTGCCCTACTTCAACTTTTTCGCCGCATTTCACGAGCAAGCGGACTACTTTGCCCGCCATAGGAGCTGTGATCGGCTGGCGTCCTTCCGCTTCCACGTGGGCCAGACGGCGCCCACGCCAGGAACGCTGGTCGTTGACCTCGGCTGTAAATTCGCGAAGACCGGTTTGAACTCTGAGAACTCCCTCGGAAGAGCGCGCCACGCGAATCTCGTGCGATTCACCGCGAATGAGAATTGAAAGGGTGTTAGAGGCGAGCTCTGCCACATCGGCGTCGACAGTCTCACCGTCAAGAATGATGCGCCACAGGTCTCCGCTGCGTTCGAGGTCAACGGTGCGATTTCTGGTTCCAGTGGCAGACGCTAGTCGTACTTCGAATCTCATGGTGTGCGATCCACTTGCTGCTTGCGCCCCTCATACTTCCATCGCGAAGGCTGATCTTCTCCAGCGGACGAGGACGGTGTCTGCAATCCGGCAGCATTTTGCATGGCCTGCCAAATCGCGGCGCCGATAGCGGCTGCGTCTTCGCTTCCTTGCTCGACCGAAGCCGCATGATGTTTGCGTAGCAGCAATTCATCGAGCCAGGTGGTGTGAATTTCACCGCGCACAAATTCGGGCTCGCCGAGAATACGGCGAAATAGAGCGGCGTTAGTTTTGATGCCAGTGACGGTGTACTCCTCCAGAGAACGGCGGAGGCGCGAAATCGTTTCTTCGCGGCTATTGCCCCAGGCGATTAGCTTGCTGAGCAATGGATCGTAATCGTTCGGAACGGTCCAGCCTTCATAGACGCCTTCGTCGAGGCGAATCCCCGGGCCGCTGGGCGCATGGCGAGATAGAATTTTTCCGGGCGATGGAAAGAAGTTATTGTCCGGATCCTCGGCGTACAGCCGAACTTCCATGGCGTGACCACGGGGAGTAATGGTTTCCCACGCGAATGGAAGGCGATGTCCGGCGGCGATGGCGATTTGCAATTTGACGAGATCCAGGCCGGTGACCTGTTCGGTGACCGGATGCTCGACCTGCAAGCGCGTGTTTACTTCCAAAAAATAAAAATCGAGATTGGCATCGACGAGGAACTCCACCGTGCCCGCATTGGTATAGCCGCCAGCGCGCGCGAGGCGCACCGCCGCATCGCCCATTCTTTTGCGCAGGTCGGGAGTCATGATAGGCGAAGGAGCTTCTTCGATGACTTTTTGATGGCGGCGTTGCACGGAGCACTCGCGTTCGCCAAGCGAGACAACGCGGCCGTGCGAATCGGCGAGAATTTGAATCTCCACGTGACGCGGCTTGAGCAAATATTTCTCAAGATAGACTCGCCCGTCGCCAAAGCTGTTCTGGGCTTCAGAAGAGGCATCGCGAAAGGCGGCGGCAAGATCTCCCAGACGGTTTACAACCCTCATACCTTTTCCGCCACCACCGGCGACGGCCTTCAGCAGGATGGGCAAGCCAATGTTTTCTATCAGCGCCTGGGCTTGTTGAAGAGTTTCTATGGGATCGTTCGTTCCGGGCACGCTCGGGACATCGGAGCGTCGAGCCAGTTGGCGCCCGGCGGTTTTGGAGCCCAGGGCTTCCATGGCTTCAGCGCACGGCCCTATAAAGGTGACTCCGGCGTCTGCGCATGCACGCGGGAGGGCCGGATTTTCCGCCAAAAAGCCGTAACCAGGGTGCAAGGCGTCACAGCCCGCACGGCGGGCGACCTCCATTAACTTATCGATGCGCAGATAACTTTCGGCTGAAGCCGCGGGACCTATCAAGTAAGCTTCATCGGCCAGCCGCACATGTAGAGATTTACGATCGACTTCGCTGAATACGGCGGCGGAACGGATACCCAGCTCTCGGCAAGCGCGCAGGATGCGCACGGCAATCTCTCCGCGATTGGCGATTAGAATTTTTTTGAACATGCCCAAAGAATGGTTCGGCGAAATTTTAACACGCAGTGCGCTTGGCCAAAGGCCTGCGTTGGAGTAAGGTGTCCAATCGTTTCTAGACCGCCGAGTGTTTCAAGGAGGTTGGAGTGAGCAAGCGAATTTTGATGATGCTGGCCGCCGTTTTAGTTGTTGGAATTGCGGAGACACGCACGCAGGAAGCGGTGATGGCCCCCACGGAGAATCTGGTGGTCGATGGCGTGCCGAAAATCCCCGCTTCCCTGGCGGAGACGGCGGGGCGCTATGGAACTTATCGTTTCGCGGTGGTTTCGGATTGGCATCCTGCACGACGCGAGATGCTCATCCGCACGCGTTTTGCAGATACGCCACAAGTTCATTTGGTGAAGATGCCCGGAGGCGAACGGCAGCAATTGACGTTTTATCCCGATTCGATAGCGGCGGCGCAGTTTCATCCCAACGGCGGCGACTATTTTGTTTTTGTAAAAGATATTGGCGGCGGGGAATGGTATCAGCTCTACCGCTACGATATGAATACCGGGAATGTGACGCTGCTGACCGATGGCAAATCGCGGAATCTGCTCGGCTCGTGGTCTTCCGGCGGGGACCAGATTGCCTACGTTTCCACCAGACGCACCGGACAGGATACCGATTTATGGGTGATGAATCCGGCCGAGCCAAAAACGGATCATTTGTTAACACAGCTGAAGGGCGGAGGTTGGGAACCGATCGACTGGTCTCCCGACGATAAAAATATTTTGCTGCAAGAACAGATTTCCATCAACGAAACATACCTGTGGCTGGTGAACACCACGACGGGAGAGAAGACGGCTATAACGCCTCGCGCCCTCAAAGAGAAAGTCTCTTACGGCACGGCGCGATTCAGCAAAGATGGTAAAGGAATTTATGTGACCACCGACCAGGGCTCGGAATTTCAGCGGCTGGCCTTTCTGGATATCTCCGGAAAGAACCCGAAATTTTTGACCAGCGACATTCCCTGGGATGTGGAGTCCTTGGACCTTTCACACGACGGAATGCGGTTGGCTTTTGTTACGAATGAAGAAGGCCTCAGTGTATTGCACGTGATGGATACAGCGACCCAGAAAGAGATGAAATTGCCAGAATTGCCTGCAGGAGTGATGCAGGGGATACGTTGGCATCGCGATGGGCATGATTTAGCATTTTCGCTGAGCAACGCCCAGGGGGCGGGGGATTGCTATTCGGTGGACGTCGCGACCGGCAAGCTGGAGCGTTGGACGGTTAGCGAAACGGCGGTCAAGACCGATGCGTTCCCAGCGGCTGAGCTGGTGCACTGGAAAAGCTTCGATGGAAAAATGATTTCCGGGTTTTTGTACAAACCGTCGGCGAAGTTTACCGGCAAGAGGCCTGTGCTGGTGGTGATTCATGGCGGACCGGAAGGGCAGTCGCAGCCGGTTTTTTTGGGACGCGCAAATTATTATTTGAACGAGCTTGGTATTGCGTTGATTTATCCGAACGTGAGAGGGTCGACGGGCTACGGCAAGACTTTTTCGTTGATGGATAACGGATTCAAACGTGAGGACCCTTACAAGGATATCGACACGCTGTTCGAATGGGTCGGGACCAGACCGGATCTCGACGCCAATAGAATTGCGTTGACGGGTGGCAGCTACGGCGGCCATATGACGCTGGCTGTTTCCACTTTTTATAGCGACCGCATACGGTGTTCGGTAGACATCGTAGGAATGTCCAACCTGGTTACGTTTTTGGAGCACACCGAAGGCTATCGCAGGGATTTACGCCGCGTGGAATACGGCGACGAGCGCGACCCCAAAATGCACGACTTCCTCGAACAAATTGCTCCGATGAATAACATCGAGAAAATCAAGAAGCCCATGTTGGTCGTTGCCGGTAAAAACGATCCGCGCGTGCCGGTGACAGAATCGGAACAAATCGTTGGGGCGTTGAAGAAGCAGGGGACGCCGGTGTGGTACTTGATGGCAAAAGACGAAGGACACGGCTTCCGCAAGAAGCAAAATCAGGATTTTCAGTTTTATACGACCGTGGAGTTTTTAGAGGAATATCTTCTTAAATAACGACGCACTTCAAATCGGGGTCTCGGTGGCAATGACAAGGACCTAGTTACAGCGGAATGTTGCCGTGCTTTTTGCGGGGATTGATATCACGCTTATTTTCCAGTGCTCGCAAGGCGGTGATGATGCGCGTTCTAGTGTCGGCGGGCTCGATGACCGCATCGATGTAGCCACGCTCAGCCGCAACGAACGGGTTGGCAAAGCGTTCCCTGAATTCCTCGATTTTCTCCTGCCGCAATATCTCTCGGTTTGAGTTCGAAGCCTTATCCAATTCGCGTTTATAGACGATGTTTACGGCGCTTTCAGGACCCATGACCGCGATTTCAGCGGTAGGCCACGCGAAGTTCGCGTCAGTTCGCAAGTGTTTGCTGGCCATCACGCAATACGCTCCGCCATAAGCTTTGCGGGTAATCACGGTGATTTTTGGAACGGTAGCTTCGGCAAATGCGAATAAAAGCTTGGCGCCGTGACGAATGATGCCGCCAAATTCCTGCTGCGTGCCGGGAAGAAAACCGGGCACGTCTTCAAAAGTAATCAGGGGTATGTTGAAGGCATCACAGAAGCGCACGAACCGGGCACCCTTTACGGAAGCGCTGATATCGAGCACGCCGGCGAGAAACGAAGGTTGATTGGCGATGAAGCCCGCGGGCCGGCCATCCAGCCTGGCGAAGCCTACGACGAGATTTTTGGCGAAATGTTCGTGCACTTCAAAAAAATAACCGTCGTCCACGATCGCGTGAATCGCGTCTTTGATGTCGTAAGGCCGCTGAGCATCTTCCGGCACCAAGGTGTTCAGAGATTCGTCGCGGCGCGTGGGACTATCGAAAGTGGGGCGGCGCGGGGCGTCCTCGAGATTATTCGAGGGCAAGAAACTCATCAACTCCCGGATCATCGCCAGGCAATCGGCGTCATCGCGGGCGATGAAGTGG
>DATHGV010000215.1:0-2401 GCA_035490135.1 Candidatus Methylomirabilota bacterium | reverse complement strand
GGGAATTCGAGCCCACCTTCAGTCGCGGTGGCGATATGGCTATGGATTTCCTGTCTCCGCCGACTCGCGCCAAGTCGCTCGAACAAGTGGGAGAGTCCGCAATGAAAGCCTCGATCGCGAAGGGAATGCCACACGGGTACGAGGTCGGCTACGGATCATTCACGATCAACGGACGCATGCTCGGTCACGGGGAGCCGATTCGTGTTAAACAGGGCGAACGCGTTCTTTTTCATATCCTGAATGGAAGCGCTACCGAGATTCGCAGCCTGGCATTGCCGGGCCACTCATTTCAGGTCGTTGCGCTCGATGGCAATCCTGTTCCGAACCCGGCGCAGATGCCGGTCCTCTGGCTGGGCACGGCGGAACGTATCTCCGCCATTGTGGAAATGAATCATCCGGGTGTCTGGATCATGGGCGATCTCGCCGATGATGATCGCCGGCACGGCATGGGCAGTGTCGTTGAATACGCTGGTCGTGGCGGACAACCGAAATGGATCGCACCACCGCCGTTTCACTGGGACTACGCGCGTTTCGCGAAGACCGGTGCAACTGCGCCTTCACCGGACGAGACGATCGAGATGATCTTCGCGAAGGACAACGCCGCCGAGGAAGGTTTTAACCGGTGGACCATCAATGGCGTTGCCTTTCCCATGAGCGACGAGATGATCCCCGCTTCATTTCACCTCAAGCAAGGCAAGCGCTATCGCATTCGTATGCGCAATGCCAGTGACGATATCCATCCGATCCATCTCCATCGCCATAGTTTTGAGCTGACGAGCCTGGCCGGAAAGCCGACAGCTGGAATCTTGAAAGATGTTGTGATGTTAGGCGGATACCAGGAAGCCGAGGTAGACTTTATTGCTGATAATCCGGGCTTGACGCTTTTCCACTGTCACCAGCAACTCCACATGGACTACGGTTTCATGACGCTCTTCGACTATGTATAGGCGCCGAGCAATGATGTTCGAGCGACAGAAAAATCCACCCAAGCAAACGTCCAACTGAGGTGCCTTTAGACGAAACTGGTGTTGAATTTGATGAGGACAAGATCGATCGAATTGAACTGTTCTACGAAGATTCCCCGGAAGCGACAATTCGCGCGACTGTTAACCGTTTGTTGAGCGATCGGGACGAAGGAATGGGCCTTGTATGAATTCAAAAACCGCGCAACTCACCGAGAATGGGACAGAGATTGTCCGTCTGTTCGCACGGTTTGCGCTAGGAGCTTCCTTTCTATCCGCTGTGGCTGATCGTTTTGGCTTATGGGGGCCACATGGAGCAAAGAACGTATCCTGGGGAGATTTCGCTCATTTCGTGGAATACACGGGCGCGGTGATGTCTCTCTTCCCCAGTTCATTGACGGTGTCGTTTGCATGGGCAGCTACCGTCGCGGAGACCCTCTTTGGGATATTGCTCATCGCAGGCTTCAAAATACGAATGGCCTCCGTCCTCTCCGGTCTTCTCCTTTTGTCATTTGCTATGGGCATGGTCACAGGTCTTGGCATCAAGACGCCATTCGACTATTCGGTCTTCTCGGCGGCCGCTGCAGCATTCTTACTGGCGTTCTGGGAGCCTGACAGATTCACGTTGGACAAGCTTCTGAATCGATCACGAAACTGAGCGGGAGATCCGATCACTAACAACACTAACTTCGATAGCGTGAACGCTACGCGTAATAGACACAGCGAATTCAAGGAGTAGAGCAATGCCAGAGATGAAAGCAATGGAGTTTACAGACAAGCTGAACCTTCAGCCGGTAACACGTCCCGTACCTGAACCGAAGGCGGGAGAAATCCTGATTCAGGTCTACGCCACTGGAGGGACTCCTACAGAGAAGCTCTGGTATACCACCAGTCATTATGCGGATGGCTCGACACGATCCAAGGCGATCCCAGGGCACGAATTCTCAGGCATCGTTGCAGGGTTAGCAATCCTAGCTGATGAAAAGTGCAGGTAAACAGCTGGGAAGATAGCTTACATTTCCAGCAGAGAGACAAATTACCAAGGAGATAATTCCTATGAAACTAACATGGCACGGCCATTCCGCATTTCGCATCGAGGCGGGCGCGGCCGAGATTTTGATCGATCCGTTTCTGTCCGATAACCCGTCTTGGGACAAAGGTTGGAGCGGCTACCTTGCAGGCAAGAACTCGACACAGGGAGGTGACCGATGAAGGCGATTGTGGTGACGGATCAGGCTGCGGGAACGGCCGGGGTGAAGCTGGTGGAGCGGCCCGAGCCGCAGGCGGCGATAAACGACGTCGTTGTTCAGATTCATGCGTCGGGATTCACCGGGGATGAGCTGACGTGGCCCTCGACCTGGACCGATCGCGTCGGCCGTGACCGGACGCCTTCAATCCCCGGACACGAACTGGCCGGAGTGGTCACCGCTCTCGGCTAT
>DATHGV010000214.1:0-28783 GCA_035490135.1 Candidatus Methylomirabilota bacterium | reverse complement strand
GGGAGAAGCAGAAAAAGCCGGTAAGGAAATTGAATTGTTTAAGAAAATTTCAGAGCAGAAAAAGAACGAAACCGAGCGCGAGCGCCATAAGATCCAGCAGTTTGTGTATACGCTACGGAGTCCAAACCCCTCAGCGCCTTCACCGGTCTCTGAACCCCATTAAGAAATCCGGCGCGGAATTAAAAAACGCAGCCAATCCAAAAAAGCAAAAACGGCCCGCCGATGCACTGGTGGACCGTTTGTTAATTTGCCGCGTCTGAATCGGTTGCGAGCGAGCCCTAAAAAGTGAGCTTCAGCCCAAACTGCACGAGACGCGGATTGTTTACAGTCGAGTTGACCGCGCCGAAGCCGATTGCGTTGATATCGCTAATCGGCTGACCGAACTGCGCGTGGTTAAACAGGTTGAAAAATTCCGCCCGGAAATTCAGGCCCATATTCTCCCAAGGCAGCCTGAACTGCTTGATCACGGAGAAGTCCGTGTTGACGAAGTCCGGACCGTAGACGGGTACACGGCTGGCGTCGCCAAGTTGACCGTTTGCAGGTTGTGTAAAGCAGGCCGGGTTTATGGACTGTATCTTGGTCTGGTTGGCGTAGGGGTTGCAGCCAGGCACCTGGTCCGGACGGTTGTTGTTGAGGCCATTGCCGCCGGTGTTGAAGAAGACCCCGGAATTGTTCAGGCTGTTGATCAGGGGGTCGGCAAAGCCGGAAGTAATTCTCTCGATCAGCGTCAGCTGCCAGCCGCCCAGAAGTGAGTCGGCTGCGTTGCTCCAACTGTTGCCAAATTTCTTGCCCCTGCCGAAGGGCAAATCGTAGATCACAGTGCCAGTAAAGTTATGATGCAGGTCGATCTGGGAGGGAGCCCAATCGAGCTTTTGCCAATTCGGCAGCGGGAAATAGGGCGCACTCAACTCCGAGCCCAGACCATCGCTGAGACCGTTATCGTAGCTATGCGAGTAAGTGTAAGCAAAAAGCGCGTAGAGCCCGTGCCTGGCGGATTTGGTCTCGGCCTTGATCTGCAAGGAATTGTAAGTAGTCTTGCCGATGTCCCCGAATTCGAGAATGGCGTTGAATCCGGGAGGGGTAAAGGGAGAGATGAAGGGAGCGCCGCCTGGGGCGCAGCCGAGGGTGTATGTGCCTCCGGCAACGCAACCCGATGGTCCGTTGGTGTCGAGGGCATTGCCAGATATCAGGATGTGATTGCCGTGCGAACCGGCATAGCCCACGGTCAGCACGATGTTGCCAGGCAACTGACGCTCGACGTTGACGTTCCACTGAGCGACTTGTCCGGGCCGGAAGTCCTGGGGCTGGTAAAAGAGCGTTCCTGTGAAGGTGGAAAGAGGCGGTGGAGTATTAAAAATTTGGAATCCGTTGGAGATGCTGGTTACGGTGCCGCCCGCACCGCAGGCAGGGACACCGCCAGATGGAGTAGCCACCGGGCACCCGCCGAACTGGAAGACATCGCCCTCGGCGAAAAAGGGAGGGTTCTGCCAAAGGCCTTGAGCGCCCTGGCTCCAGGCGGAATCGTGGTACATGGCGAAGCCGCCGCGGATTACGGTTTTATCGCTGCCCAGGACCTTATAGGCGGCGCCGATTCGGGGTTCGAGATCAGCCCAATACATGTTTATGCCAGCGGAGGCGTTGACTCCACCCTGATTGGCAACCAGAAGCTGGCCGGTAACGGCGTTCGCGCCAGTGGCGATGGCGGGCGGAATGTAGTCGGCCAAGCGGCCAGCCGTTTCTGTAATCGGCGTGGTCAGGTCCCAAGCCAATCCGAGGTTCAAAGTCAGGTCCTTGGTAATTCTCCAGTCGTCCTGGACGAAGGGGCGAATGATTTTCCAGCGGCGGCCGGTGACCGGGCCGTTAAAGGTCTGATCGTGTTCGGAGATGTTCACGTAGCCCAGGGTAAGGTCGGCTTCGGCATTACCGGAGAAAATGCCAAGCGGAATCCAGAAACCATCCTGGAAGGCTTCGGTGCCGACGTTCATCTGATTGACGCGTACATCAATTCCGACATGGATGTCGTGCTTGCCGCGAATCAGATCGACGGCATCGTTAAAAGAATAAATATCAGTGCCGCCTTGAAACGGGGTGAACCCGCGATCGCCAATAGACCACAAGCCGCCGTTGAACAAGACGGAAACCAAGCCGCAGCTATACGCCCCCGGTGTACACTTCGCGCTCCCTTGAGCGCCCGTGCAGCCCAAGTTCGCGCCGGGAATGCCAATGCCCGCGAAGTTGGCTGAATCGCAAGTGCCCGTGCCTTGAGAAGTGATGTAATTGAAGATGCGGTTATAGCCGAAGGTGAATTGATTGACGGTGGTGGGAGAAAAGACGTGAGTTTCGCCGATGGCCACGCTGCGCGCGTGATTGCTGATGCCCTGATTGCTGCCGAAGGCGCTGGCCTCGACTTGCGAGCCAATACCGCCGCCGCCCGGCACATAGGAGACGGCCTGATCATAGCTAAAGCGAGAGAAGATATTGTCGGCATTGGAGAAAGAGTGGTCCAGGCGGATATCGAACTTGGTTTCATTAAGGCTGCGTACCGGCACGTTGACGAAGTTAATTCCCGCCGCAGGATTATTAGCATTCGGCAGGGGATACAGATTGACCAAAGCCGCACCCAGGGGGTTAACCAAAGCAGCTGGTATTTTGGCGCAGGCAACCCCGGCAACCTGGCTGCCGTTGGCATTGACTGCGGTGGGCAGGCCAGTGCCAGCGTTGCACTGGAAGGAACCGCCCGTGTAGGGGTTGGTGATTGCGGTGGGGGAAACCGGGTTCCCGAAGGGGTCGGAGCTGAAATCCGCAAAGGGCTGCGTGGCGCTGGTGTGCATTGCCGCGCCGGGCACCAAGCCAGTAAAGGTGATGCCGTGAAGCTGATCCTTTTGCTCGCCATCCAGGAAGAAGAAGGTCTTGTTCCTTCGAATCGGTCCGCCGATGGAGCCGCCATATTGGTTTAGATTGAATTTTTCCGCTGCGGGGGCGAAAAAGCTCTTGGCATCAAGCGCAGTGTTGCGAAAAAACTCGAATAGCGAGCCGTGGAAGTCGTTGGTGCCGGATTTCGTGGTGACAAGTACGGTAGGACCGGCGCGGCTGCCATATTGTGCGGAGTAGTTGTAGGTCAAAACCTTGAATTCCTGAATGTCATCGATCGAGGAAAAAGTTCCGATACCGCCGGCGGTCAATTCGTTGTTGTCCGCTCCGTCCAGAATCCAATCCGTGCTGTTCGGACGGGACCCACCGACGGAAAGCGAGAAGGAGCCCCGCGCGGCAACCTCACTGCTCGCAGCTTGCGTGAAAAAGCTGTTGGGATTGGTCTCCGCGGTAGCGCCGGAAGTGAGCGTGGCCAGCTGCACGAAATCGCGTCCATTCAGAGGCAACTGAGCAACTTCCTGTGAAGTGATGACCTGTCCCAGCGCGGGACTGGAAGTCTCCACAGCGACTTCCGAAGCAACCACTTCCACTGAGGTGCTCACCGAAGACGGCGACAAAGCAAAATCCAATTCCCGTTGCTCATCCACCTGGAGTTTTACGTCTTTGGTTTCCACCGGCTGAAAGCCCTGGTATTCCACGCGAAACGTAAAAACGGAGACTGGCAACAAATTAATGATGTAGTGACCGACATCATCCGTGACTGCGTCGCGGGATATGCCGGTTGCTTGCGAAGTTATGGTGACCCTAGCGCCTGAAATTGCTGACCCAGATTTGTCCGTTACGACGCCCTGAAAACTGCCTGTGGCCTGCGCATGGGCCATCTGCGCACAACACATCACGCCCAGAATAAAAGCCACCACAAAATAGAATCGCTTACCCATTCCCCACGCCCCCCTCAAAAGACGCTCTCGTCACGGTTAACTACGGATGACGATGCAGAAACTGAGACCCTTGCTAATCCCCGACGCTGAGAACACTTATTGGCTAAGAAATAACGGTCGAGGACTTGGTCCCGAACCTTGTCTCGATCACCGCTTAGCCAAAACACACAAGCTGCTCAGTAGAAAATATTGAAGCAACGTACTTTCCATCCGCTCCCGTGTCAAGCGGTTGTTTGTGAAAAGCTGTGCAGACTTCGGGCGGTTTTTCGCGTTATCTACGCGGTAGCAATTTATTGAGTACACTCTATGCGTTTCCCCATTTTGGGACTTCGCAGGAGCGGGGAAATCTCCGCAGAATTAAGAGATTTTCCATATTTCAGGAGACCCTATCTGCTTCGAGCCTCGGGGACGCTCGATTTGTCACTAGAGCCGGCAGTGGATCCGAGCTTTTCAAAAGGAGTATTCAGGATCGGATATTTCTTCCAATCGCGGTAATCGAAATGCCACCATTCGAATGGGTAGACGAGAAATCCTTCGCTTTCCATCACCCGACGCAATAACTCGCGATGCCAGCGTTGCAACGATGTGCCTCCCGGATACCCGGCGTAAGAGCGCTCCGACATTTCGTCATAGACCCCTACCATTTCAACCGGTTTGCCACTCGCGAGTTCGTAGAGACTCAGATCCACGGCGCACCCGCGATTATGCCGGGAGCCCTGGTTGGGATCGGCGACAAAAATTTTCTTGTCATCGGGAGTAGCGTCCCAAAATATTTTCGTGACGTACCACGGACGATAGGCGTCGTGGATCAGGAGTCCATAGCCCATCTCCATGAGTTTTTTGTGAGCGCGCAACAGCGCCTCAGCAGCGGGGCGCTGCAGGAAGGCGCGGGCCTGGGAATAGACCGGCGTGCCGAGGAAATTATTGGTGGTGGCATAGCGGATGTCGAGTTTGATTTTGGGATCGAGCTTAGCTAGTTCGAGAAGATCGGGCTTCCGAAACTCGCCGGATTCGACAGGCGGGTGAGCTGCTAGAGCTTGCATGCGAAGATTGTCGAAGTTTTTAACTGGAGGAATGCGGAAGATGCCACCGGAAACTCCGCCAATCGAACGACGCTTGAATACCACGCCGCTGACCTGCGCCTGGGTAGCGTTGCCGGATGCATCGCGCGTAAATATTGCTTTTTCGCCATCGTATAGGCCGCGCGATGGAAAATTGAAAACATCGTCGGTGACTTGCGTGAGCGCATCGAACTCCATCCACTCAATCAAAACATTCAGGCGTTTGTCTTTTTCAAAAACATAAAGGATGTCGTGATCCCAGCCGTACTCGCCGATCAGGCCGCGCCACTTTGTTGGGATATCGGAGGGCGTGGGAGCGGCCACTCTTGGCAGGGCTTTGGACCCGACGTGAATACCTTCGGGAACGGGTGACACGTTGACGCCAAAGCCGGTCACGCCATCGGCAATGAGATCATCGCCCGACGGACTAACTTTGCGCAGCTCCAACTGTTCCCCGCCAAGCAGTTTAAACACGCTGAGATGTCCGTCGAGATAAGTCAGATCGAGGGCATCATCACCGGTTCCATAGCGGCCAGCGAGCTTGCGGCCAAGCTCCTGGGGAACCGGGTTTGTTGCAGGGGGTACTTGCAGTGGTTTGCCAGCACGATGAGCGAGAACGAGCTGCAAGGATTCTTCGCCAATGCGCTCGGTGACGGCGTTAACGGCATCTTTGGTGGCGACGAGGACCACGCCTACTTTATCTTCGGGCATAAGATCGACGGTAGTTGCAAAACCGTAGATCGCTCCACCGTGGCCGACCAGGCGATGACCGTCGAGCGAGCGCACGATGAAACCTAAGCCAAAAACGCGGCCGCTGGGATTGGGGAATTGAGGCGACCACATTTGTTCGAGAGTCGCAGGCTTTAATATTTTGCCATTTTCTGTTTTGCCCTGCGCGAGAAGGACGCTGACGAAACGTCCAAGATCGTTCACGGTGGAGTACATGCTCCCGGCAGGGACCATTCCCAGCTGAAAGGTCGGAGCTTCGAAGTTCAGACCGTCATAGGTCCACATTTCGCCTTTCGCGAGATTTGCAATGATCGCGGGCTCGGGTTCGAAGGAACTATGGCGCAGTCCCATAGGATCGAGCACCGAGGATTTCAGATATTTTGCGAAAGGCTCATGGCTGCGCGCTTCCAACACATAACCAACCACGGCAATGGCAGCGTTGGAGTACTTGGTGTGGGTGTTTGGCGCGAAAACCAGCTCGGTGTTGTTCAAGCTCTGTACCGTAGCGGCCAGAGCCGGTTGCGACGTCTCAAAATAGTTTCCGACTGGTGGCTCGCGCAACAAGCCCGAACGATGGGACATCAATTGACGAAGAGTGATTGGCGTGCCAAACGGATTCTTAGGATGAAAATCGGGGAGGTAATCGGTGACTGGCGCATCCAGATTCAATTCTCCTCGTTCAACCAGCTGCATGATGGCGATGTCGGTAAAGAGTTTGGAAACCGAACCAATGCGATAAACGGTGTCCGCACTTGCGGGGGTTTTGCTTTTGGGATCGGCCATGCCGAAACCCTCGGCCCATACAATCTGTTGGTCATCGATAATAGCGATCGAAAGTGCGGGCAATTCTTTTTCGGCCATTTGTTGCTGGATAAAGGGACGCAGCGTCTCGATGACGTCCGCGTAATCTTTTCGAACGGCAGTGGCGCTTTGCGCCATTGTGCGGTTGCAAACAGCTGACAGAGCGAAGGCGACGCAGGCGCTAACTAAAACGCTTCTTGCGAGAGCTCCCGTTCGTGGCAAATGTTTGAACATGAAATTGCTGTTCTCCATGGATCCCATTCAAGACTGATGCAGGACGTTAGCATATCCGCGAATCGGCACTAAGCTACAATGCGCTTTATGCTGGAGCAATTTTCCTTTAGTGACCTCCGAGAGCTCTTTGCCAAAGCAAACGAGGAAAAGTCTGGCGATCGGTTGGCCGGGATCGCTGCAGGATCAGAACGCGAAAGGATCGCTGCGAAGCGCAAGATCGCGGACTTGTCGCTGGACGAAATCGTGCGACAGCCCTTAATAGATCCTGACGATGACGATGTAAGTAAGATGATTCTGGAATCCTACGATCGGGAAGCTTTCATGCCGATTAAGAGCAGCACGGTAGGCGAATTCCGCGAGTTTCTTCTCGACGATGGGACAGGTGAGGTGGAACTCAGGAGGATTCAGCGGGCGATAATCCCCGAAATAGCCGCTGCCGTGACGAAAATCATGAGTAATAAGGATTTGGTTCTAGGCGCTGCCAAAATACGAAACGTTACGCGTTGTCGAAATACCTTGGGTGAGCGTGGAGTCCTGGGAATACGCATTCAACCGAATCACCCCACGGATGATATCGCCGGGATCCTTCTGTCGGCTTTTGAAGGTCTGCTGTACGGGTGCGGAGACGCGGTGATTGGAGTGAACCCTGCTTCGGACGGAGTGGAGAGCACCGGGGCAATCCTGCGCGCACTGAACCGTCTTGTTACTACCTACAAAATACCCACGCAAACGTGCTGCCTCGCACATATTTCCACGCAACTGGCCGCGCTAAGCCAGGGCGCACCAATAGATCTCTTGTTTCAATCCATCGGTGGAACAGAAGGCACCAATCGGAGTTTCGGCATTACTCTGGAAATGTTGTCAGAAGGCCTCGATCGCATCATCGAACATCATCGGGAGCGCAAGGACGTTTCCTGGAAGGGCGAAAATGTGATGTATTTTGAGACCGGGCAAGGAAGCGCTTTATCCGCGGAGGCGCACTGCGGGCTGGACCAAGTGACTTTAGAGGCGCGTGCGTATGGCGTGGCTCGTGCATTTGACCCTTTTTTGGTGAACAGCGTTGTTGGATTCATCGGCCCAGAGTATCTTTTCGATGAGCGCCAGATTATTCGCGCGGGGCTCGAAGATCACTTCATGGGCAAGCTTCTGGGCCTCCCGATGGGATGCGATGTCTGCTATACGAACCATGCAGAAGCGGACCAAAATTCCGTGGACAATCTTCTTTTGCTGCTGGGAGCGGCGGGGTGCAACTATTTCATGGGGGTTCCATGCGGCGACGACGTGATGCTCAACTATCAATCCACCAGCTATCACGACGCAATAGGAATAAGAAAGATTTTCAATCTGCGTCCGGCTCCTGAATTTTTGACGTGGCTCGAGGAGTCAGGAATTTATCGCGACGGTGAACCCGCGAAGCTCGATGAGCCAGCGCAACGTCAACTGATGAAAGGGCTGGATTGGTCGGTGGAGGACATTCATTAAATGGATGGTCGCTTCAACAAGTTGGTTTTGAATGCTGATTCAAATGACATTGTGCGCAGAATTAAAATGCACACGCCCGCGAGGCTCCTGGTCGGCCGGGCGGGGGCTGCGTATCGCACGGAAACCCAGCTTCAATTGCGTGAAGATCACGCAAAGGCTCGAGACGCGGTCCGAGCGGAATTGGAGCTGAAGACGGCGTTCGACTCCGAATTTATCGAAGAGTTGAAGCTCTTCGAAGTTAGCACCCGGGCGTCCACCAAAATGGAATATCTGGCGCGTCCAGCTCTTGGACGTGAATTCAATGACGAGTCCAAGCGAGAAATCTTAAGACGATGTTCACCCGATAGTACCGTTCAGATCGCGATTGGTGATGGGTTATCGGCGCTTGCGATTCAAACGCAAGTTCCAAAATTGCTGCCCTTGCTTCTTGAAGGCGCGAGGAAGTCCGGTTGGAGCATCGGGCAGACATTTGTTATTCGCCATTGCCGTGTCGGAATTTTGAATGAGATTGGAGAACGACTGAAGCCGCAGATCGCTATTCTTTTGATCGGCGAGCGCCCAGGCCTTGCTTCGGCAGAAAGTATGTCGGCATATATGGCCTACCAACCCAGCCGATCGCAGTCCGATGCGAACCGAAACCTCGTATCCAATATTCATGAGCGCGGATTAAGTGCACCGAGCGCAGCCGCTCGCATCCTGAACTTGTGTGCGCAGATGATGAGGCTCGGGATCAGCGGCTGTACCTTGAAAGAACAACAGGCGATGCTTCCGAGTGACACTGATCGCTAAATGGGAGTGGACCGGTGGACTTCAAGTCTAGCGTTTGCGAATCGCTGTTGCCCGTCTAGTGGCCAGATGATTTTAGCTGCAACGCCGATTCGCTCAGGGGAGAAGGTTCCCCTCCTCTCTTATTTATGGGAGCAGCAGAAAATACGGCGACTCTGGGCGGAGTGAAGAGACTCGCGTAGCCCACATAGACGGTATGTCCCAAAGGATCGATTGCTAGAGTATGCGCACCAAGGTGTGTTCGTATGCGCTCGGCAACTTCGTACTTATCAGGGTTTATTTGCCGGATGACGGTCAAATTCCCCGCTGTGCACGCGGCATAAATTCGATGGAGAGTGGCATCGAAGGCTACGCTGTCGGGCCGCCCGCCGATTTCCAGGGAGGCAATGACTTGATGCTTTTCCAAATCAAATACCACGAGCTTGGCGTTGCCGGCGCAAACCGTGAACAAGCGGCGATTCTTGGAATCGACGGCCATCCCAGTTGGCTTGTTGCACGGTGCGAGCGGCCATTCACCCACAAGGGATCTAGAGGTTAAGTCAATCGCAGCGATGGTATCCGTGTCGACCAAGTTCTGGTAGAGCACCCCTGTTGGGGAGTCGACTGCGGGGAATTCCGGCCTTCCGGGCAGCAGTATGGACGCGACTGTGGCCTTTTTGTCGGGATCAATGAGCGTGGCGAGCCCTGCGTCTCCATTGGCAACATAAATTAAATTGCTGGGCTGATCGTAGAGGATGGCGTCAGGATCGTCAGCTACCGGGATGCTTTGAAGTAATTGCAAGTTACGCGAGTCAACAACATCCACGGTGTTTTTTCCGCTGCGGGTGATAAATGCAAGATTTTTGGACGGCAGCAGGGCAACACCGTGAACCTCGGGGCTCCCCTGTAGCTCAGAGACGGTCGCTCCGAGACGTGTTCCGTCGGCATCCCAAGCTATTTTAAAAACGCTCCCTTGCGACAGGCCGGCTACGAATAGTGCATCGTTACTCACGATCAAATAGTCGAGGATGTTCAAAGCGCTTCCCTGCGGCAAGACAATGAAGCTTTCAAATTTCAGCCGACTGGACTTGCCCGGGTTGGCGGGATAAACGAGCTAAGCCAAAATCAGACAGCTGCCGGAAATTATGACTAGCAGGATTCTCAACCCTTTTTTGAGTTTGTTATTCACGCAGTCTCCCGTCGCTCGCCGGTCATTTACAGTCCACCGCACAACCTCGAATGATTTGGGTGACGGTCTGTAAGAAATTTTTGAAGGGCAATGTGTCCTGAGTGCGATTCACAAGTAATTCCCCATCGCGGCGGCTAGCTTTTGGCGGGCAACCCACTTGCGGGCCTTCATGGCCGTGAGAGTTACGCCGAGCATTCGGGCAGCTTCTCTCGCGGTATAACCCTGCACTTCACAAAGCAAGAATGCCGCGCGCAGTGGCGGCGACAGATCGTTAACATTTTTGTTGATGAGTTCCCGCATTTCGCTTCTCTCTAGCTCTTGCTCTGGATTCCTTCCGTGGTGAACAAGCTGCGCGGATAACGACGGCTCACCCCAGTCGGGCTCAGCGTCCAACGATTCGGTGGCGCGGCCTCTGAGAGCACGCCTTCGCATGAGCGCCGCATTGATCACGATGCGCGTAAGCCAGCTGGAGAACTGCGAGCGTCCTTCAAAGCGTGACAACGCCCGGTACGCCGATAACATAGCCTCCTGCAAAACGTCTTCCGCATCCGCAGCGTTACCCAAGACGCGCATGGCAACCTGAAATAGACGGCGTTGATACCTGCGGAACAGCGTCTCTACCGCGTGGTGGTCGCCCTGGCATCCCGCCCGGACTAACCTGTCCTCGTCTAGTTGGGATCCAACTCCTGCACGCAATTCCATCAATTCCATCGGTATTCCCCCTGGCTCAACGGACCTTCTCAGTCACTCGTGGAAAAAGAATCAGATCAGTACGCATATCGGCGCTCAGTGCACCTTTTGGTGAACCCTGATGTATGAACATTCATCGACGGGACGTTTCGGGATAGCTGGAGGTGCGGTTTTTCTCAAGTTCATCAAGCGCCTGAGCAACAGTTGTGCCCGGGGCGACGGGTTTAAAATCAGACCTCTGTTCGTCCTTATGTCTATTCAAAGATTTAAAAATCGCCATTCGCCCGCTAAGGTCAATTTTCTCCACGCTGACTTGCCAGACGCCCTCGGATAAGCGCGTACGCGTAATATTCATGCTTCCACCTTTATCTACGCGTCCGAGCAATCCGAGCCCAAACTCCACGCGCTGGGCTAAGGACGCGGAAATACGTGCGATTTGTTTGTCGTGAAGATCGATGAAGGCCGTGCCGACCAAAGTATGGAGAATACGTTGCTCATAGGTCTTTGGTTTGAAATCAGGATTGGGATGAAATGCAATTTTTTCCAGTCCTCGTTGTTTTCCCAGGTCTTGAAAGACAAATGCCTCGGGAATGATTCGCAGTATCTCCTCCATTTTCTTGGAGTCTTCGCCATGGTCTTTCTTCACGGCAGATTGGCCGGCCGAATTTCTCAGCAAGCGACGATGGCGGTCATCTTCTTCTTGAAGTTGAGCGGCCGTAGGCGCATTGCCGTCGACGGCCAGCAGATGTGTAACGGGAGTGTCGACCGTTTCGATTACTTGTTCGAGAATTATGTGCTTGTCGTCATGGCGCTCTACACGATAGGACCACAGTGATTTCACTTCACGCTGTTGGATGGCGTTGAAACACGCTTCTTTAACCAATGTGCCGGTCGGTTCCGAAGGCAACACGGACGGCAGGCCCAGGCTAGTCACGAGTGAAAAGATGGCCAACCGGGAAACTCGATCCAGCAGATATTTCGGTTTCGGCTTTCTCATATGGTTGTCCCCCAAAGCCTGCCGGCTAACTCACCCAACAAACGTATTGTCACCAAATGAAATGGAAGCGCCGCCAAGGATGGCTAGTTATTTGTTAGGATTTGTTTGCTTAGTATTTTTCGGGTTTATTTTGGGTTTATCATCAGCGAGAGATGTCTTTGGCTGATGGAGCATCCGATTAAGCAACCTGTTAAGACATCCGCGGAGAGCACGGTTCCACATCTGCTGGTGGTGGACGATGATCTCGATTTGTGCGAAGTCCTGGAAAGCTATTTACGCGCGGAGGATTTTGCCGTGTCCTTCGCGCATTCGGGCGTAGCAGGAACGAAGGCTGGAATTGCCGGAGCTTTCGAATTAATTATTCTGGACGTGATGTTGCCAGACAAGAAGGGCTTCGATGTTCTACGAGATATTCGGCGGCGCGCCAGAACTCCGGTCTTGATGCTGACAGCTAAAGGCGATGAGTTCGATCGCATCCTGGGTTTGGAGCTTGGCGCGGATGATTACCTTACCAAGCCATTCAGCCCGCGCGAATTGGTTGCGAGAATTTCCGCTATTCTTCGCAGGTCCGGCTGGCAGTCCGACAACAATAACGGACTTCGCCCTCCGAAGATCAAGTCCGGAGATCTGGAGCTCGACATCGCTGCGCACGCTGCGTTGAGATCGGGCGAAACTTTGAATCTGACTTCCGCTGAATTTGATTTGTTGCGGATGTTTCTGGAAGCGCCCGGTCAAGTGCTTAAGCGCGACAACCTTGTTGAGCGCGTCCTGGAACGAAATTTCTCCCCTTTTGATCGCAGCATCGATTTTCACATAACAAATCTGCGCCGCAAGCTTGGCCCGCAGGCCGATGGATCCGAACGGATCCGGAGTGTTCGGGGCATTGGCTACATCTATGCATGGCCCACGGAATGATTATTAGCCGTAATTGCTGAGCCATTAGCGGGGAGAAGACTTGTGACAACTATTTGTGCTGAGGAGTCCACCACTCGGGAATGAGTTTCGGGATGCGCAGTTTGCGTACCAGCGGTCCCCATTGAGGCTCAAATTCAACCGCGACGTTTCGTAGCGCCAAGGTTCCGAATTGCATGGCCATTCTTTGCTCGGCATGGGTGATATCGTTGTAGCCAGCAGGCAGATAACTCATGCCCACGAATCCGCCGGCGGCTGCACCTGCAAAATTTGAAAGGGCGATCGTATTTCTTCCCGAGTCGGTCTTGTCCACAACTGTAAAAACAAGAGCGTGCACTGTACGGCTAAGAGGGTTTGTGCTACTGGACCGCTGATAGCGCAGATCTTCGTGCAAGGCTGCGCCTGCCAAAAACCGCGCTGTTTGCACGGAGGTGGTCCTGGTTATAGCGTCTCCGTAAAGATGGCCAAATGCGACTCCGCCGTCGCGCCAGTCGTGCGGGTAGTGATTGGGAGGATTGGCCATCCCCATAGCGGCTGAGAACGCCGGCAAGATGAGTGCGGGGGGCCCGAAAGCCTGATGGGCATAGATTATGAATTTATCGTGCAACGAGAGACGCTGAGTAACGGTGATGGCAGGCGCAAGGCCAAAGTTGTTCGGGGCTAGTCCGGCCGAACTCGTGGAGCCATGGTCCGAACCTTGATGTTCTTGGTCGTCAGAAAAACTCGCCACCTTTGGGCGTGGCGTTTCAGTGAGGTGATCCTGAGTTTTTTCTGGTGTTGCAAAAAAGCTCGTATCGGGAAAGCTGCGGCCGGCAGATTGTTTTTCCAGCTCTTGTGCTGAAGCCGCCGGTGAATAAGTGGCCGCTACGAAAAGAGCAGTTAGTGCCAGAACAGGCACGTTTTTGAAGCGAAGGCCTCTCTGATTCATCATTCCTCCAGATGGGAGTGCCAGTTGGCGAAGATAGTCGGCCTAAAGGCGTGGTACGGTCAGAAAAAGAGAGGGGTTTGTTTGGATTTGCAAGTTCGGAAGAACGATGGCTGCACGGCAGCATTTTTGCTGTATACGTTTAGATTGGGATTGCGTTAAACCGGGCAACTGAAGGCCACAAACTTGAGATTTTCCGCGCTCCGCTTTCGAGATCGAGTTCCGGTGCACCGGCTCTTTCTGAGAATTTTCTGTTGGTTTTGGCTGACGGCGTTGGTCATCATCGCCATTGGACTTGTTGTCCGGCAAGTCACGGATCTACGGGCAGTCAAATCAACCAGCGTTTACGCGAGTGTTGCGCCCGTACTGGCGGGCGAGGCAGCACACGTTTTTGAAACTGAGGGAGCAGAGGGATTCGGTCGCTTTGCCAGCAAATTGGTGGACGGACGCGACAGTCAACTTTATTTATTGGATGGATTCAAAAATGACGTACTGTCCCGACCACTTTCCAGGGAGGTCCTTCGGGTTGCGAACGCTGCCCGAGATGATCATCTTATTGCCACAGATCATTCGTTACACGTGCGTACGGCGGCGTACAAATTCGTGTCCAATACCGGGCACCCCTACACCGTCGTCATTTACGAGCACTCTAATTTGCCCGACCTGTCAGAGTTGGTCTTCGACAAAGCGCTTCCGTTCGTTCTCAGTTTGCTAGTAGTGATTACTGCCCTGTGTTTCTTACTGGCCTACAGCATTGCGTCTCCCATCTGGGGGATTCAGTCGGCAGCGCGACGGGTGGCGCAAGGCGACTTTAGCGCGCGAGCTCCGGAAGCAGTATCCAAGCGCGGCGATGAACTCGGCGCATTGGCGATCGACTTTGACTCGATGGTAGAACGGATCGAGTTGCTGATTCGCACACAAAGGAGTCTCCTGAACTCGGTCTCGCACGAGCTTCGATCACCGTTATCCCGCCTGAACCTATCCTTGGCGGTGCTGCGAAAAGATGAGTCCGCTCACAACTCGAGCACGATTGAACGGATGGAACGGGACATCGCCAGAATAGACACACTGATTGGGCAACTATTAACACTGTCGCGGTTTGAGGCTAGCTTGACTTCCGGAACTAAAGAAGACGTTGATTTCACTTTGCTGGTGCAAGAGGTGGCCGCAGATGGAAATTTTGAAGCACAATCCCTTGGCAAGTCAGTGATTTTGGAAGAGGCAAATTCTGTAGTGCTGCAGAATGCCGATTCCCTGGCGCTGCGAAGCGCCTGTGAAAATATTATTCGTAACGCCATTCATTTCACGCGACCGGGCACAGATGTGAAGGTGACTCTTGAAGTAAACGGCGCTGCTGGCGCTCCGGAGGCTCGTTTAACGGTCCGCGACATGGGTCCCGGTGTTCCAGAAGATTCTTTAGAAAATATCTTTCGGCCGTTCTTTCGTGTAAACGAGCCGGGCACACGAACCCGAGGCAATGGTCTGGGCCTTGCCATTGCACTCGAAGCCGTCCGGATGCATCACGGGTCAATAGCTGCAACCAATCTCAGCCCGCAAGGGCTCGAAGTAAGCGTGCGTTTACCCACTTCACGTCCAGCCCGATGATAATGTGGATCAGGGAGTCGAGATAGCTTGTTCCCATCGTGTTACCTTCCAGATGCCTGTCGGTCAAGTGGAAATGAGTTAACTGAACGTCGAGAGTGCCGTCGCAATTCCTGATTTCGCATCTCTTGTTAGCAAAGTGTGTCGCTTAACTCCCTTGGCTCGAGCCGTCACCGCCCCGCACTTGACTGTCTGCTGAAATAACGCTGTCTCCTCCTGCTCGTTAAAAGCATCCAAGGTTTTCGCAGCAGATAGCCATTGTTAGGAATGCCGAGTGGGAATAGGATGTTGCTCCCGCGGCGTCAAAACCCTTGAGCAAAGGAGACGGCCTTGAGGACCATTTATAAATCAGGGTGCACGTTCCTGCTGGCCGGAGTTCTATGGTCCTATTCGCCGATCACGCTGGCGCAAACCGCAGCGACACCGTCGATCCCCGGCTCGAGCTCGCCAGGTGCAGTTTCAACCGGATCGTCTGCAGGCAGTTCTTTCTCGGGGTCAGTCCCTGCAAAGCTCGTTCCTGGTGTCATACCACTCTCTTTACAGGAAGCCATCGACCGCGGTTTGAAGCAGAATCTTGGGCTGCTGGTCTCCAATACTGACATTCGTTCCGCTCGCGGACAGCGCTGGGAGCAATTGAGTGCGCTCCTACCACACGCAGAGGTGGCGCCGTACGTGGCCATGTCGAAAATCAATCTGGGCGAACTGGGCCTTACCAGTCTACCCGGCGTCACCAATATCCCGGCAGCCGTAGGGCCTTTTTCCTATTTTGATTCGCGTGCCACGGTGACGCAGTCGGTGTTTGATTGGAAGTCCATCAACGCCACGCGTGCAGCCAGCCAGAGCGTCAAGTCGGCGGAATACTCCTACAAGGACGCTCGCGATCTCGTGGTGCTCGCGGTGGGCTTCGTGTATCTGCAAGCCATCGCGGATGAGGCCCGTGTTGAAACATCGGAAGCGCAGATCAAGACGGCGCAAGCGCTATTCGATCAAGCAAGCGATCAAGTGAATTCAGGCACCTCGCCAGCCATTGACGGCTTACGAGCCAAAGTAGAATTGCAGACTCGACAGCAGCAACTCATTCAAGCCAGGAACGACCTGGCCATCCAGAAACTTACCGTCGCGAGAGTGATTGGGCTCGCTCCCGGACAGCAATTCGAACTAACCGACAAGTCGCCTTACCAACCCATTGCGGGCATCACCGTTGACGAAGCTCTGAAACGCGCTTACGATTCGCGCTCCGATTATAAAAGCGCCATGGCTGACCTCCGGTCGGCGCAACTCTCCCGCAGAGCTGCCACGGCCGGTTATCTGCCGTCACTTTCATTCAATGCTGACTATGGCGCGGCCGGCGCACATCCCTCGACAGCCACGCAGGTATACGACGTGCGCGGGACGCTGACTCTTCCGATTTTTCAGGGCGGCTCAGTGCATGGTGACGTTTTACAAGCCGATGCCAGACTGGAGCAAAGCCGGGACCGCCTGGATAACCTGCGCGCGCAAATTGACGCCGATGTTCGCACTGCGTTGCTGAATCTGCAGTCGTCAGAAGAACAGGTCAATGTTGCGCGCAGCAATATTGATTTATCGGAAGAGACGCTGGTGCAGTCGCGTGATCGTTTCACCGCGGGTGTCACCGATACCGTCGAAGTGGTGCAATCGCAGGAAGCAGTGGCTGCCGCGCACGAACAATACATCTCCAGTCTCTATAGCTACAATTACGCAAAAATCTCTCTGGCGCGCGCTGTCGGGATGGCTGAAGCAGGGGTAAAAGAATATTTCAAAGGAAAATGATATGGCGGAAGAGAATTCAGCTCATTCGGTGCCAGAGACGGAACCCCGAGTAAGTACGCCACCGTCGGGGAGTAGCAAGAGTACGTCTCGCCCTTACACGCCTCCAAAGAAACGCAACAAAACTGTAATTCTGGTCGTGGTGATCTTAGTTGTTTTGGTTGGGGGATTTTTCCTGTGGCGCTACCTGCGCACCTATGAATCGACCGACGATGCGCAGGTAGATGTGCACCTCTATCCTGTGAGTGCCCGGGTCTCTGGCTATGTAGTGAAAGTGAAAGTCGACGACAACCAATGGGTGCAGCAGGGTACGGTGCTGGTAGAAATTGACCCTAAAGACTATGAAGTTGCGGTCGCCCAGGCACAGGCCAATCTTGCCAATGCGGAAGCCACCGCACAATCCTTGAATATAACCGTACCGATCACATCCACGAACGCCTCCAGTCAACTGCGATCCACCGCATCGGGAATTGAAAACAGCCAAGCGGGAATCATTGCGGCCGAGCGGCAACTGACTGCTGCGCGCGCGCAAGTAGAGCAGGCTGAGGCGAACGATGTGCGGGTGCAACAAGATTTACATCGCTACAAGCTGCTGGTGGACAAACGTGAAATTGCGCAGCAGGTGTACGACACAGCCGTCGCTTCAGCCAGAGCAAGTACCGCTGCGGTGGCTGCGGCTCGCGCGAACGAGTCCGCCGCACAGCAATTCGTAACGCAAGCCCAAAGCCGTTTGGTGGAGGCGCAGGCCAACCATCAGTCCGCCGAGACCGGCCCGCAGCAAGTATCGTCAACCCGGGCGCGCGCTCGCGCGGCGATCGCTGATGTGGAAGAAAAACGAGCCCTGCTCGAACAAGCGCAGCTAAATCTGCAGTACACGAAGATTATTGCTCCAGTCAGCGGTGCAGTGAATAAGTCGGTGGTGGTGGGAATGAATGTCTCTGCCGGGCAGCAACTGCTCACCGTCGTACCTCTGGATGAAATCTGGATCACCGCCAATTTTAAAGAGACACAATTGCGGCGCATGCGAGTCGGTGACAAAGCCAAAATTCATGTTGATGCCAGTGGGCGAAGCCTGAACGGGCACGTGGACAGCATCGCCGGCGCAACCGGCCCGACCTTCAGTTTACTTCCACCTGAAAACGCGACTGGGAATTACGTGAAAATCGTGCAGAGAATTCCGGTGAAAATAATTCTCGAGCAAGGAGAAAATCGCGATCATCTGCTGCGGCCAGGGATGAACGTGGTGCCTGACGTATATCTTCAATGAGCAGCACGGCACTCACCATTGACCAGGATGTTTGGCGGCCGAGTTACAATCCCTGGCTGATTGCCGTGGTTGTGGCGCTGGCCGCGTTCATGGAGGTTCTCGACACCAGCATCGCCAACGTGGCGCTGCCGTACATGGCCGGGAACCTCGGCGCCAGCAATGATCAAAGCACCTGGGTGCTGACTTCTTACCTCGTTTCTAACGCTATCATCCTGCCCATCAGTGGTTGGCTCGCCGGCGCAATCGGGCGAAAGCGCTTTTTCATGGCGTGTTTAGGTGTGTTTACGGTGAGTTCCCTGCTGTGCGGAATAGCTCCGAGCCTTGGTTTTCTTCTGCTGTTTCGTGTTTTGCAAGGCGCGGGCGGCGGCGGGTTGCAGCCCATGGCGCAAGCAATTCTGGCCGACACTTTCCCACCTCAGCAGCGGGGTTTGGCGTTCGCCCTATACGGCATCACCGCCATCATGGCGCCCACCATCGGGCCAACGCTGGGCGGCTGGATCACCTTCAATTACTCCTGGCGCTGGATTTTTTTTATTAATCTTCCGGTCGGCGTGGCCACCTGGTTTTTGGTGCGGCGCTTTGTCGAAGATCCACCGTACTTAGCCAAAATCAAGGCCGCGGGCGTCAAGCTGGACTACATCGGTATAGCTCTTCTAACTCTTGGTGTCGGCGCGTTGCAGATTTTGCTCGACAAAGGCCAGGAAGATGATTGGTTCGGCTCACGGTTCATCACCACGTTGGTGATCGTCTCAACAGTGTCGCTGATCAGTCTGGTGATCTGGGAATGGTTTCAAAAGTCGCCCATCATCTATGTGCGCATGTTCAAGAGCTTCAATTTTGCGAGCGCGAACTTGATGATGTTCACGCTCGGGATCCTGCTGTTCAGCGCGTTGGTGCTCATGCCGCAGTTCCTCCAGACCCTGGTCGGCTACACCTCGCAGTTGGCAGGGCTCGCCCTTTCCGCTGGCGGTCTGGTTTTGTTGTTTGAGATGCCGGTCATGGGTAAACTTACAACGAAAGTGCAGGCGCGCTACTTGATCGCTTGTGGTTGGCTGGCATTGTCCATCGCCATGTATTACTCCACCAAACGCATCGATTTGACGATCAGCTTTAATGCTGCAGTGTGGTTGCGGATCGCGCAGGTCATTGGTTTGGGATTTTTGTTCGTGCCTATTACTTTGGTCGCCTACGTCGGAATCCCGCCGGAAAAAAATAATTCGGTCGCGGGTATCGTTAATTTTATGCGCAATATGGGCAGCAGTGTGGGAACCTCGCTGGTTACCACTCTGATTGCCCGGCGCTCGCAATTCCACCAGGAGATTCTTGGCGGCTTCGCCAGGCCCGACAATCCTAATTTCCAAAATTCCCTAAATGGGTTGACCCAGCAACTGGCGCACTCCGGATTGGGCCTCCATGAGGCGCGCGCGCAGGCCTACGCAAGAATCTACCGAGAAGTGCAAGCACACGCCGCGAGTCTTGCGTACATCGATACCTTCATGGTTCTGGCGGTGGGCGCAGCAATTATGTTCTTTCTTGCTTTTATGTTGAAACGCAACGATCCGGGCGGGGGTGGCGCAGAAATGGCGGCGGGCTGAGCAAAGTGGAATTATAATCAGCATGCGGCTTCCGGTGGCCGCACGCCTCGAGGGCCAACGTGATTAAGATAATAACGATTGAACGCGAGTACGGCAGCGGCGGCGGCGAAATCGCCCAGCTGGTTGCACAGCAATTGGGGTGGAAGCTTTGGGACCAACTATTGACCGAGGAGATCGCCAAGCTCGCGAATTGTCCCAAAGCGGTGGTCGAGGTGCGAGAGGAGCGCTCCGATCCGCTGTACTATCGACTGTTCAAATCTTTTTTGCGCGGCAGCTATGAAGGTAGTTTGAACGCGCACAAGCTCAACGTCGTGGACAGTGAAAGTATCTTGAAGATTACTCGACGTGTTGTTGAACAGGTCAGCAAAGAAGGAAACTCGGTCCTTGTTGGACGAGGATCACAGCACTTTCTCAGGGACCGACAGGATACCTTGCGCGTATTTCTTTATGCTCCGAGGGAAGATAAGGTGCGGCGCCTCATAGATCGCGGCAAGAGTCAAGTCGAAGCCGAACAACTCGTAGATACCGTCGACCGCGAGCGAAAAGATTTCATACAAAAATATTTTGGCGTCGAATGGCCGGACCGTGGTGTTTACCACACCATGATCAATACCACGATCGGTAACCGCGCTGTCGCTGACATGATTCTGGATTTCGTGAAGATCGTTAACGCGAGCCTTGCCGCCTAAGCATTGCGGTTTACCGAGGTGGCGAGAGCCCAACCGCGTGAAACACAGAACTGAGTCGCGTGACATTGGCTGGCTCACTGTGGCTCTTTCAAGAGCTTCAAGACACTGTCGGTTGTGTCCGTCTCACTGATGCGCGGGAAAATCTTCTCGACACAGTGCCGGTGTGCGTTGGCGTCCCGATCCGTCACTGCATCCACAACAATGACGACGTTGTAGCCGTAATCGTAGGCGCTACGTGCGGTCGATTCCACGCCGAGACTGGTCGCAACGCCAGTTAGGAATACCTGCGTCACGCCGCGCTTGCGCAGAGTTTCATCCAATGCTGTGCCGACGAAGGCGCCCACGCGTTGCTTGCTGACGATGTAATCATCGGGGTGCTGCTCCAATTCAGGAACAAGCTCGGTCCAATCGGGCGGAAGCGAAGACAGGTTGCGAAGTCCCACGTCGGTACGGCCCGGAGCCGCAGCGGTCACGTTGACGAGGACGACAGGCAAGCCTCGTTCTCGGAAAGAGCGCCCGAGCTTAGCGGAGCGAGCGACGATCTCAGTTGTGGGGTGAACGGTCGGAAGGCCCACAATACCTCTTTGCAGGTCAATCACGATCAAGGCAGCAGTGGAATCGAGTTTAGTTACAGGCATGGTTTTTCCCTTCGATTTAGCGCAGTCGCATTACTAAGATTTTCGCTCGAGCGGTTACTGGGTATGTTTCTTGGAAAATCGCACGCTTAGCATGATGCTTATCGCCACGATACCTGCGAAGAAAACAATAATTGCCGAGGTGTCTCCGTTCGAAACTCTTCCGACGCGAAACAGAATGTAGCCTACGACGAGATTAAACAGGGCCCAGACAACGTTCACCGTTGGCGATGACAATCCTTTCCCTGGAGGGTGAGCGAAGGGTGTCGGAAAACGGTCACCAGAAATGCCAGATACGAAATGGGGCACGACATTGGTGAGAAACAGACCGGCGAAGAAACACGCGATGTAGTCATACCAGTTCACGGTGGGTTTTCCTTTCGATTCGGGGGTTACCCGGTTCGTTGGAAAGATTACGTTGTCGTTGTCGGTTCATGACGTCGGCACTCAATTGATTTCGGACACAGGCAGTAGACCCATCTCCCGATAGATCGGCCGCATGACTGCTCTGATTTTCGGCAACTCGACCGTGAACCAGAGCGAACCGGCGACGCAGAATGCGCCGGTAAAGATAAGAGTATTAGGCGCGCCAATTCGGTGGGCCAGCGCGCCGGCCAGTAGGCTGCCGAACGGCGCCGCGCCGAAGAAAGCCATGGTGTAATAGCTCATCACCCGGGCGCGCTTGTCCTCTGGAACCAACGATTGGATGATCGTATTGCTCGCCGCCGCACTCTGCATCAGGCCGAAGCCCATAAACCCCATCAGCACAAGCGATACCCACAAACTACGCGACAGGCCGAAGAGAACCAGCGCCGCTCCCAGCATCGCGGCTGCGATCTGAAGCATGCGGGTAAGTCCGACAACCGACTTGCGGATTGCAAGCGAAAGCGCGGACAGAAGCGCACCGATTCCCGAGGCTCCGGTCAAGCAGCCGAGAGTAGCTGCACCACCGTGCAGCACTTGAACAACGAAGACTGGCAGCAGCACGGCAAAGGGATAGCCCATCAGGCAGAGAAGTGAGAAAAGCAGCAGAATGGTGCGGATTGGGCGAAACGTCCGTACATAGTCCCAACCCTCACGCATTTGTTCGAGCATGCTCGATGCACTTCGGCGGACATCCAACAACTTGATCCGCATCATCAGCAACGATGCGATCACGGCAAAGTAACTGACACCATCAATCAGGAAGCACCAACCTTCACCGACAGCTGCGATCAACAATCCGGCGATGGCCGGACCGACCAGCCGCGCACCATTTACCATCGAGGAGTTAATGGCGATGGCGTTACTCAGGTCTTTGCGATCTTCGACCATTTGAATGAGAAACGACTGGCGCCCAGGCATGTCGAACGCGTTGATCAGGCCTTGCAACGCGGTGAGAACGATGATTTCCCACAGGGTGATGACGTGGGCCAGCGTGAGCGCGGCCATGGCCAGTGACTGGACGGCAGCCGCTGCTTGTGTCCAGATCAATAGCTTGCGACGATTAAGGCGCTCGACCCACACGCCCGCAAATGGTCCCAGCACAAACGAAACAATCTGGCCCGCGAAGGTTACGATACCTAGCAGCAGCGCGGAGTGGGTCAGGCGATAGACAAGCCAGGTGGTGGCCAGCCGCGTCATCCAGGTACCGATCAAGGAGACACTCTGACCGGCGAAAAAGAGCTGGAAGTTGCGGTGCCTCAGCGCTCGCCAGGCGTGCGATAGGGAACGCTCGGGGAGCGGAGCCTGCTGCTTATCCGAACTGATTGCGGGCTCGCTCACAACTTGTATTGGCTCCTCGTTGTGGGTCACTTTTCCGCCAGACGCTTGATTATTTCGCCCGCTTTGAAGAGCGTTTCCCGTTCCGATTCTTCTAGCTGCGAGATGGCCCGCATTAGCCACGTCTGCTTCGCATCCTTGGCGCTCTTCCGCACAGCCGCGCCTTTAGCGGTCAGGCCAATATTCACTTGGCGGCCGTCGGTCGGATGCGGCTTACGCTCGACCATGCCCATTTCCTCGAGCGCTGCGATGGTTGTTCCCATCGACTGAGGTTTCATGCCCTCGGCGCGTGCCAGATCGGCGGTCGTGGCCGGCCCATCTTTAGCTAGGCGCCCCATGACAAACGCCTCGGTCAACGAAAGTTCATGCGAGCCGGACGCGGCGCGCGCACGGCGCAGCAATACGCCAATGGACTGCATAAGATCGATTACGGCGGTGTCCAGGGTTTTTCGCGGCATGACTTCATGCTAACAAATAACAGTAGAACTTGCAAGTTACTCTTGCAAGTGTGGCTGTTTATAGCAGCCCCCCAGTAAATTGCCTTTGCCGGTTGCTCTTTTTTGTCGTAGCGCGCCCATTGGGGTGGAGGTTGCCCATGGGATTTTATTGGAATGCAAGGTCATGATGCCGGAATCACCCAAACATGCGGTGTCCTCTCAATTCGCTTAATATTGTCAGTATGAAATTTCACAGAAAACTTATAAGCATGTCGGCGATTTCGTACCGACCACGGATTTAAAGTGGCTAGCGAAACAAACACTACGCTGATTGAGGCTCCCGCAGTCAAGGCCGGGGCAGACAAAACTCTGTTTAATATCCTGCTGGCGATCAGTTTTTGTCACCTGCTCAACGACACCATTCAATCCGTGCTGCCGGCGATTTACCCGGTGCTGAAAACCTCTTTCCACCTGGACTTCGGGCAAGTGGGCTTGATCGCGCTGACGCTGCAACTTACCGCGTCCCTGCTACAACCACTGGTGGGATTGCACAGCGATAAACATCCGCAGCCATACTCGCTAGCGATAGGAATGGGAATAACTCTGGTGGGATTGCTGGCATTGTCCATAGCACCCAGCTATGCAACCGTGCTGGTGGCCGCTGGCACAGTGGGGATAGGCTCGGCCGTGTTTCACCCGGAGTCCTCTCGTGTCGCGCGCATGGCCTCCGGCGGCCAGCATGGCTTGGCACAATCTCTTTTTCAGGTCGGCGGCAACGCCGGATCGGCGCTAGGCCCACTGCTCGCGGCATTCGTGTTGACCAAAGGGCAGTCCAGCATCGCGTGGTTTTCATTCCTCGCACTTGCTGGAATTATGATCCTCATATTCATCGGGACGTGGTCAAAGAGTCGCCTTGCAGCCACTGCCGCGGCCAAAGCAAAGATGAGCACGCAATACGGCGGTGCCTCTGGGTCCTCATATGCAGCGCATCATGCCGGCTTGCCTACTGCGAAAATTGCCGTCTCCATGGCTATATTGATCGCATTGATGTTTTCAAAGTTTTTTTATCTGGCGAGCATCAGCAGCTACTTTACCTTTTACCTGATGGACAAGTTTCACCTGTCAGTGCAAGGTGCCCAGCTTCACCTTTTCATTTTCCTCGGTGCGGTGGCGGCTGGAACTATCGCTGGCGGCCCGATCGGCGACCGCATCGGCCGCAAATACGTGATCTGGGCCTCCATCCTTGGGGTGCTCCCGTTCACCTTGTTGCTGCCTTATGTGAATCTGTTATGGACCACCGTTTTGAGCGTGCTAATCGGAATGATTCTGGCCTCGGCTTTTTCGGCAATTTTGGTTTACGCGCAGGACCTTGTTCCGGGAAGAGTCGGGATGATTTCAGGGCTGTTTTTTGGCTTCGCCTTCGGACTGGGAGGCGTCGGAGCGGCATTGTTAGGCAAATTGGCCGATTTGACCTCGCTAACCTTTGTGTACCACGTGTGCGCATTCCTTCCTGCTATCGGCATTTTGACGGCGTTTCTGCCCGATCTTGAGCCGGAGGCGGTGTCTCGTTCTGCCAGAAGGGCATAATTCGTGTTCAGTGCCAAATCCAGGAGACGTGGTGTCGTATAGAAGTTTGCGGACACAGTACAATACGTTCCGCTTGGAACTCCTAACCAAATCCGGCGCCAAAGGCGGAATCGAATGACTGAATCCATTCACTTGCGGCAACGGCCGCCGCGGCGCCGACGTGTGTTTTTATTTATTTTTGCCGTTCTTGCCGTCATCTTTTTCAGTAGCCGCACAGTTTTGTCTTATTACGTCGACGCGCTGTGGTTCGGGTCGCTCGGTTACGCGGAAGTATTTCGAAAGACCATAAGCTTGCAGTGGTTGGTCTTCGCGGTATTTTTCGCAGGCACATTTCTTATTTTGTACGGATGGTTCCTGGTTTTGTGGGGAGCTTACCAGCCCCACTTACTGGGAAGCGGACCGATTTTTGTCGGAGGGCGGCCGTTAAGACTGCCGGTTGAGCGCATGTTGCGTCCCATCAGCCTGGTGGTCACGCTCGGAATTGCCTTCGTGACCGGCACGAACATGATGTTGGAGTGGTCCACGTTCGCGCTTTATTGGTATGCGCCACGCACCAACGGAATCGTAGATCCGATCTTCGGCAGGCCGCTGAACTTTTATCTATTCACTCTGCCGGCGTGGCAGTTCATCAGCGGTTGGCTGCTGACGCTCGCAGTAATTTCCTGCGTAATCGCTATTTTCTTCATTTTTGTTACGGGCAGTACGCGAGTCTTTGGGAGGCGCGACTTGCCGTTGCCCTGGCGCGGATTCTCCATTGCATTTGCATTCCTGCTGCTGAGCCTTGCAATGCGCGTGTACGTCGGCAGGTTCGAACGATTGTTCGACGATCACACGATATTTGGCGGTGTAACTTATACGGATGCGCACGTAGCACTCACGGGACTCCTTGTTGTCTGTGTCGGGCTAATTCTTGGCGCTGCGATTGCCGCTATCAATGTCGCATCAGCACCGCGCCTGCGCTGGCTGTTGGCTGCGGTTGCTCCGGCTGCGGTCTGTTATCTCGCACTTCAGATAATCGCGTGGTATGTAGGCAACTTTATCGTGAAGCCCAATGAATTGGTTCGCGAGCGACCGTTCATCGCTTACAACATTGATCTGACGCGGCAGGCTTATGGATTGGACCACGTTGCGCAGCGCGAATTTCCCGCGGAGACGACCCTCGAGGCCACTGACCCGGCGAACAATCAGGCTACTTTGCAAAACATCCGATTGTGGGACTGGCGCGCACTCCAGGACACGCTGCGTCAGATTCAAGAAATTCGCACTTACTACGACTTTCCGGACATAGACATCGATCGTTACGAGATCGATGGCACGGTGCGACAGGTTATGCTCGCCGCGCGCGAGCTAAATGTCGAGAAGCTCCCAGAGAGCAGCCGCAACTGGATCAACGAGAAACTTATTTACACGCATGGCTACGGGATCACCATGAATCCCGTGCACGGTTTCACACCGGAAGGACTGCCCACGCTGATTCTCAGTAACATGCCGATCCAAAGCACGGTGCCGAGTATTTCCGTAACGCGCCCGGAAATTTATTTCGGCGAGCTTAGCAACACCGACGTGTACGTGAAAACGCGGCAACAGGAGTTCAATTATCCGCAGGGACAGACCAACAGCCTGACGTCGTACGACGGGAATGGCGGCATTCTTCTAGGTGGGTTTCTGCGGCGCATCCTCATTGCGTCAGACCGCGGCGATCTCACTAAGGTTCCCTTCAGCGACGACATCAACGCGCAGAGCCGGCTGCTGATGCGTCGCAACGTACGCGATCGGGTTACCGCGCTCGCGCCGTTCCTGACGTATGATTTAGATCCCTACATGGTCATCGGCGACGACGGGCGACTGTCGTGGATTATGGACGCATTTACGACCTCGGACAGTTTTCCATATGCGACTCACTACGCGCTTGGCAACAATTTGATCAACTACATGCGGAACAGCGTAAAAGTGGTCATCGACGCTTACGACGGAACAACCGCGTTCTATGTTTTTGACACACAGGATCCCATTCTCTCGGCGTACCGCCGGATTTTTCCGGATCTTTTCAAAGACGCGGCGAGCATGCCGCCCACGCTACGCAAACATGTGCGCTATCCGGAGTTGTTACTGAAGGCGCAAGCGGCGGTCTACGGTCTGTATCACATGAGCGACCCACAAGTATTTTATAACCGCGAGGATTTGTGGACGGTAGCATCCGAAGTCGGAATGGATGAGAACGGTCAGCAGAAGACGATGGCGATGGAGCCGAACTTCGTGCTGATGAAACTGCCCGGCGAAACCGGTGTGGAATTCGTGGAGATTCTGCCGTTCACGCCAGCAAACCGGAACAATCTGATTGGCTGGATTGCCGGGCGCAGCGACGGCGCTCAGTACGGAAATGCGATAGTCTACGATTTCCCAAAGACCCGGCTCGTCGATGGCCCACTGCAGATCGAAGCACGCATCGATCAGAACGCGCAGTTGTCGGGACAATTGACGCTGTGGAATCAGCAAGGTTCCCACGTGCGACGCGGAACTCTCCTCGTGATTCCATGCGGACGCGCGCTGTTATACGCCGAGCCCATCTACCTCCAGGCCGAGCGCAGCCCAATGCCGGAGTTACGTCTTGTCGTGCTGGCGCTACAAGACCGGCTCGCATATGGGCCGACTTTTGAGTCGGCGATGGGAGCTCTCTTCGGCGGGCGAGCTTCGTCGCTGAGCCCCGTCGCGTCGCCCGCGGAACCGGGACGCAGCACAGCGGCGCCCGTCACCTCCTTCCAGCACGGAACAGATCTCAACGCGATCATCGCGGAAGCGGCCAAAGACCTCGCTGACTATCAGCGACTGACGGCGGAAGGCAAGCTCGGTGAGGCAGGTCAGAAACTTGAACAGCTAAAGCGCAAGCTCGATCAGTTGAACGCACGTGAAAAATGATTGCAAATAAGTAGTACCCGCTAGTTTGCAAATAGCTAGACCGGCAGGCTTCGACGCGTCCTTGACTGCCTTTCAGTTGGAAACAAATTGCTCTAACGCACCGTAGTTGCTGTGTCATTCCAGCTTGAACACAACCGGTAGCCCATTACATTAAAGATGTTCCCGAAGTAACGAAAAACGCTATGACTCAGGTTGAGGCGCTGTTCTATCAGCTTGAGGGTCGGATAATTCAGTAAGGAAGTTGGAGCATGCCGGTGACGCTTAATTCGCTAGCTCAGTACGCCTTGCGCGTTGCCGCGTCCTCGTTGTCTAATGTTCTTGGAGGAATCAATGGATATTTTGGTGGCGTTAAAGCAGGAAGAATTAAAGTTACAACGACAGTTGAAGGGCATTCAGGGTGCGATCCTTGCATTAAACGGTTCGCAGCCCGCTCCGGTCAGCTCGAAACTTGTCAGTCCTAATGGAGTCAGTCGTAAGCGCACCATGTCTGCGGCAGGCAGGGCAAGGATTTCGAAGTTGACGAAAGCACGCTGGGCGAAGTTCAGGGCTGAAAAAGCGAAAAGGGCGAAGTAACAAAACTAAATCCCCTTTACAAAATGAATCCCCGGATAGCGTGTGCCGTCCGGGGGATGTTCACTTACTGAACGACTACCAATTACTTGCTACACCGAATTCCACTTTTCCGGTAAACGCGGCGGTCTCAATGGGTCGAGACTCATTGGTGCGACGAAGAGCCGGTTAGGCGAGGGCGCAACGCACCCAACGCTTGCTTTATAGTCCGCGGCAGTCTGCAACAGGAAATCCGGCCGAAGGTCCCTCGGTCACGTCCCGCGTAATAATCTCCAGTTAACTTATTGCCGTCCGACACCCTCAGCATTGCAGTACCAAAGTGGATGTGCATCGTTCTCG
>DATHGV010000213.1:0-12610 GCA_035490135.1 Candidatus Methylomirabilota bacterium | reverse complement strand
ATACCGTACCGAACACCGGTGCAGGTACGAACGCGTCTCCTTTCAACGGCTTCGAAACGAATGCCACTCCCTTCTCCGTTTCCACGGGTACGCGTGCGTTTTGTTCCGACAATTCTGGTGTGATTCGCTACAACACGACCGGCGCGGCTATCGGTACCGCCGCTGGTTCATGCGCAGCGGTTGCCACCATCCTCCAGTAATTCTGGTGGACAGCTATGGCGGGGAGGAAGGCGACTTTCTCCCCCATTTTTTTGCAAGGTCGTCGAGGAGCCCGAGATACAAGTGGACGCAGGGCATTTGTTTAGGCCGGCTCGATTGAGGCGTAACAGCGGGCCCCGGACAGGAGGTATCATGAAGCGGCAGAACGGTTTTTCTCTCGTCGAGTTGCTGATCGTTGTGGCGATCATCCTAGTCATTGCAGCGATTGCCATTCCGAACTTACTGCGGTCGAGAATGGCCGCCAATGAAGCTTCCGCGACCGAATCGATGCGTATGATCAATACCGCTGAAGCGGCTTACAACGCGGCGTTTCCAACCCAGGGTTACAGCAATTTGTTGGGGGATCTCGGCGGCGCTTCGCCGTGCGCAGCTATTACAAGCACTGCAGCATGCTTGCTCGATACTGTGGTGGCTAATGCGACTGGTGCCGCAACCGGAAAAAGTGGCTATTATTTCACGTATACCCCAGTTGGCGCAGCGCCAGTAAGTCAATACACAATCTTGGGGACGCCTGTAGGTGTGGGCATTACCGGCCAACGCCAGTTCTTCACGGATGAATCCTACGTGATTCGTTATTCGACCACAGGTGCAGCCAACGTTAACAGCTCTCCGCTCTAGTAGCGCTTTCCGGCAATTAGCCAAGCGCTTTTCAAATGACAACTCCTGCACAAAAATAGTGCGCTGCTTGTCCCCGCTGCCGTTATCTCCGCTCACTTAGTTATACTAAAAGCGATGCATTCGAGACGGCATTCGTTTGTAACATCGCAGTCTGAAAAATTCACTCTCCTGGCGCTGGCACTCGCCGTACTGTGCAGCGCCTCGGCCCTGGCTCATCCTCCAGAAAAGTCCGCCAGCTTGGAACCCATCCGCCGCATGGAGCATCGCTACCGCGCGGCTAAGACTCTGCAGGCTACATTTCTAGAGCGCTACACCGAGAACGACCGCACTGTGCGCGTGGAATCCGGCGTCGCCTATTTTCGCCGCCCGGGCAAAATGCGTTGGGAATATGCGGCCCCGGAAAATAATCTCTTCCTGATCGATGGCAAGATGGCTTGGTTTTACGTGCCCGCCGATCATACCGTGACGCGCGTGCCTGCCAAACAAAGCACCGATTGGCGAACGCCGTTGGCGCTGCTGGCCGGCGAAACAAAAGTCTCGCGCGTGTGCGCACGAATTAAACTAGCCCCCGATGAGCCACCCGAAAAGACCGGCGATGCCGTTTTTAATTGCACCCTGCGCGGCTCAGTGGACAGCAAGATTCCCACCGCTGCGAAAAACGCAAATCCTGTGGACGCTTCAAAACTAAACACCCTTGCGTCGCAAAATGGCGAGCAACAAAACGGCGAGCAGGAAGATACCGTGCTGCTCGAAATCGGACCTGAATCTGGAGAGCTGGTACGAATTGTAGTGCGCAATAAAGGCGGAGTCGGAATCGAATTTCATTTCGCCAACTGGCTGGACGATCCTCCAATTGCGGAAGCGTTGTTTCATTTCCAGCCGCCCAAGGGCGTCGCCATCGTGAACGCAGAATTGCCTCCCCAAACGTCGAACCCAGAGTAAGCTTTGACCTGTCCGCCTGACGGCCCGGGAGTACCCGTTTCTGGGCCCGTTTCTAGGAAGGAACGGCCAACCATCCCGGTTGACCGCGCCGACATCTCACTTGATGTAAACTGAGGGTATATGGGGGAATTTGTTTGCCGCGTGGCGGATGCCAACGGCCGTGTGTTTTCACACGTCGAGGCCGCCGGAACGCTCGATGAAGCACGCCAGAAACTGGCCGACCGGGGATTGTACGTTTACTCCGTAGAAACGCGTGGAACTCTGCTCGGTTTGCTGAATCGTCGCAAACAGAAGCAAATCGGCGGCTCGGACTTCCTCATTCTCAATCAGCAGTTCAACACCTTGATTAAAGCCGGCATACCGATTCTGCGGGCGCTAGATCTCCTCGCCACTCGTGCAACCACGCCGAAACTCAGGCCCATCCTTACGCAGATACGCGACCGCGTGCGGGAAGGCAAGTCGCTTTCTGAGGCCATCGACGAGGCCGGCGTATTCTCAAAGGTTTATTCCACAGCAATCTTAGCGGGCGAAAAGAGCGGCAATCTTTCCGGCGTTCTGGAATTTTACATTGCCTATCAGAAAGTAAGCACCGGCGTAAAAAAGAAGATCCTGGCAACGATGGTGTATCCGGTTCTTTTGATTGTGGTCGCCACCATAATCGTCACTTACCTGGTAACTTTCGTGGTGCCTAAATTCGCCGGCCTGTATGCAGACCTCGGGGTGGAACTCCCCACCTCCACAAAATTATTGATGGCATTAACGGTAGACTACAGATATGTAGTTCTGGGAACTATAGCCGTCCTGGCCGCAACAGCGGCTGGCGTGTTCCTATGGTCGCGTACGGAAGAAGGCGGTGCCACTTTTGACCGCCTGAAGTTCAAGCTGCCGGTTATTGGCGATACCTTGTTGAAGTTTCAGGTGGCGCAATTTTCGCGCACCCTGGCGACGCTTTTAACTGGCGGCACCACTCTGGTCACGGCGTTGCAGACCGCGTCCGATGCCCTGAGCAGCAGATTACTGCGTGTAACCATTTTGCGAGCCACGCAGATGGTGCGCGAAGGGGAGACGCTGCACGCCGCGCTGGCAACGCAACGGGTTATGCCGGAAATGGCGCTGGATATGGTGGAGGTCGGAGAAAGCAGCGGAGCGCTCGGTCCGATGCTAACGAGCATCGCCGAATTTTACGAGGAAGAAGTAGGCCTGCGCCTCGGCGCGCTCGTCTCCATCATCGAGCCCGTCATTCTTATCTTTATGGGAATTTTGGTAGCGTTCATACTCATTTCACTTTACCTGCCTATATTCTCGTTTTCAGTAACCGGCGGAGCTAAGTAAGACCATGGCAACTACAGACTACACACCCATAACCGCAGCGCTAACAGGCACTGCCGAAGAGCAACACGAGCGCGAATTCGCCAGCAAACTTGCACAGCGCTATCGCTGCACCTTTGTGGATCTCCGCGAGCAGCGTATCGACCCCGAGCTTTTCCGCACCATTCCCGCGGACTTGATGTTCCGTTACAACTTCGTGCCTCTTGAAGTTCACAATAATTTGTTGTCCATCGCGGTGGCCGATCCCAGTCAGGTTCTGCTCAGCGATGAACTTCCCTTACTTCTCGGAAAAAAACTGGCCATTAAGGTTGCCACCGCTCACCAAATCAGCGACCTTCTGAAACGTACCGAACAGTCCCAACGCGTGCTTGAGCAAGCTACCGAAGCCTTCACTCTTCAAGTTTCAAAGGACGAAGGCGAGAGCGACGAAACCATTTCCGGTGATCGCCTCACCCGCGATACCGCGGTCAGCCCGGTAGTCCGGCTAGTCGAAACGGTAATCTTTACCGCGCTGGAACGCAGAGCGAGCGACATTCACATCGAAGCCCGCGATTCCGAAGTCGCCGTTAAGTACCGCATCGACGGTGTTTTGCAGCACGCCATGCAACCCATTGCCAAGGAATGGCACTCCACGGTAATTTCGCGCATCAAGGTTTTAAGCGATCTGGACATTGCCGAACGCCGCGTCCCGCAGGACGGCCGCTTCCGCGTAAAATATAAAGGCCGCTACATCGATTTGCGCGTCTCCATTATGCCCGCGAGCCACGGTGAAGATGCCGTCCTTCGTGTTCTCGACAAGGAAACCCTCTCCGAAAAATTCCAGAGCTTAAGCCTCGACGTCGTCGGCTTTTCCTCGGAAGAAATGCGTCGCTTTCGCCGCTATATTCGCGAACCATACGGCATGGTCTTGGTCACCGGTCCGACGGGGTCCGGAAAAACCACCACGCTGTACGCTGCCATCAATGAAATCAAGTCCGACGAAGATAAGATTATCACCATCGAAGATCCCGTCGAGTACCAGCTCCGCGGCATCACGCAAATACCGGTCAACGAGAAAAAGGGCCTGACCTTCGCACGCGGCTTGCGCTCCATTTTGCGCCATGACCCCGACAAAATCATGGTCGGCGAAATTCGCGACCAGGAAACCGCCCAGATCGCCATTCAATCGGCCCTGACCGGCCACTTGGTATTTACCACCGTGCACGCTAACAACGTCACCGACGTAATCGGCCGCTTCATCAACATGGGCGTCGAGCCTTACAACTTTGTGTCCGCCCTGAATTGCATTATGGCCCAGCGACTGGTGCGCATCATCTGCATGAACTGCCGCCGGCCGAAGCAATATTCTTCCACTGAATTGAAGGAAGCGGGCCTCGATCCAGCCGCCTGGAGCGGCGTAACCCTGATGGAAGGTGCAGGCTGCCTGGAATGTTCGGGTACCGGTTATCACGGCCGCACCGCCATCTGCGAACTGCTTGATCTGACCGACCGCATTCGTGAAATGATTGTGGATCGCAGGCCCACTTCGGAAATCAAACGCATTGCCCGCGATGAAGGCATGATCACCCTACGGGAAAGCGGCCTGGCGAAAATTCGCGACGGAATTACCAGCGTGAAGGAAATCAACAAGGTGACCTTCGTTGAATAGCGCTACCGCGTTCCGCCAAGGAATTTACAAAAGCGAACTGGTCCGCCGTATTACCCGTTGGCTGGACGCCACTCCGCATCCGCCGCTGGCACTGGAAATAACTCCGGAGCGTGTGGCTGCGGCGCGCTTTGGCAGGACCGGAGCGCTGGACGGGTATGCCGTCGAGACTCTCCCGCAGGGCGCGATTGTGCCCTCGGCAGTCGAGTCCAACATTGGAAATCCTGCGGCGGTCAAACTCGCCGTCAGCAGCGCCTGCGCCAGGCTGAAAGCCAAGGATGAAGACGTAGCGCTCATTCTGCCCGATCCAGTGATCAGAGTTTTTGTCCAGCACTTTGACGAATTTCCGCGTTCGGCCCAGGAAGCGGAACCGATGTTGCGGTGGAAGCTGAAGAAGAGCGTCCCCTTCGAAGTGGATGAAACGCTAATTTCTTATATGCGCCAATCTCCGCGCGAAGATGGCGTAGATATTGTCACCGCGCTCGCGCGGCTGCGCATCGTTCGCGAATACGAAGCCTTAGCGGAAGCGGTGGAATTGCGCCCGGGCGTGGTTCTGAGCTCCTCCCTCGCCGCCATCACCTTGCTGGATGATCAGAAGCCCACGCTGCTCGCTCGCGTTTCGGAAAATTCTTTGACCACCGTGATCGTCCGCGAAGGTGTCTTGTGCGGTTATCGCTGCACGGAATTGCCCGCGCAAGGTCTCGACCTCACGCCCCAAATGCTGCTGGAAGAAATTTATCCAGTCGCGGCCTACTACCAGGACACCTGGCGGGAAGGGGTCCAGGCCGTGAGCCTCACTGGACTTGGCTCCCGTTTACCCGAATTTCTGCCGCCCTTCCAGGAAGAATTTCGCTGCGAAATTAGTTCCTTGCTGCATTCCGCGGTGGCCGGCGGGCGCGTGCACGATGATGTTCGGCCTCTTGCTGAGCGTGAACTAGAAGGTTTGGTCGGTTGGGCCATGCACCGCGGCTAGATCAGCAGCACGCAGAATCAAAAAATAGTTCGGAGTTTCTTAGCAGATGAGAGTTCGCCTTAATCTAGCGACCAAAGCGCAGGAAACGCATCGGCGTTTCATGGTGGTCGCAGGTCTCGTAGCAGTCGTTGCGGGCATCGTATTTCTCGCTTTGGGTTGGCACGTCTACTCGATACGAAATGTCGATGCGCGCCTGCGTGCCCAATCGGAAATCACTAGTCGTAGGATCGGAGAATTACAGGCCGAACGCGCCGACCTCGAACGTTTCTTCGCCCAACCGGAAAACGCCAGGTTGCATGATCGCGCGGCGTTCCTCAATTCCCTGATTGATGGTCGAAGCTTCAATTGGACGCAAATGTTTATGGACCTGGAACGCATTCTTCCGGGCGGCGTGAAGGTCGTCAGCATCGAGCCGAAACAGGCCAAGGGTCGCGTCGAGGTAAGATTGACCGTCGGTGCTTCCAGCGATGACGCCAAATTGAAATTTCTTCGCGCTCTTGAGGACTCTCATCAATTCAGCGAAATCGCGCTGGACAGCGAAGTACCAGGTAAGACCGGCAACCAGCGAGTCGTGGCATTAACTGCGGTTTATTCGAGGAGCTGATGAAACGCGACGTTAAATTACAAAAGCGCCTGGTCATCGGTGCACTGGGTCTCCTGGTTCTCGCCGACGTGGCCCTCACCGCCTACAGCTGGCAACTCAGCTCCGCCCCACACACTCCGCAGCAGGAGTTGGCCCTGCAGAATCAACAAATGGAGATATTGCGCGCCGATATCAAGCGTGGCGAATCCATCCGCCAGTTGACCCCCGCAATCCAGAGAGACTGCGACCGCTTTGAACAATCCTTGCTGCCGGTCAGTAACGCCTCCTCGTCGGTATCCGCGGAACTCGATGGAATTGCAAAAAAAGCTGGCGCCCAAATCGAAGGACGTAGTTTTAAGCAAAAGGAAATTCCCAAGCGCAATTTGCAGGAAGTGAATATTGATCTTCTCGTAAACGGCGAATATACCTCGGTGGTCCGGTTTCTAAACGGTTTGCAGCGTTCCAAAAATTTATATGAGGTCGATGGGCTGGCGCTCGCGAGCGATACTCAAAATCAAGGTGCCAACGGGCCAATTAGAGTAACCGTACATATGAAAACGTATTTTCGAGTCGCGTGAATGACCCAAAAGAACCAAATGATCGTGCTGGCCGCGTTGGTGCTTATCATGGGAGTAGTGTGGTATTTCAATCGCACTACATCCGCGACGAACTCCGGGAATGTGGCAACTTTCCAGAATTACCAGTTACTCGCGGTTGAGAACCCTCAATTGCATCGCGACAAGATGGAAGCTGCTCAGAAAACCGAATATCACAGCCTGGGCCGCAATCCCTTCAGTGAAATCGCACCCCCTAAGGAACAGCCACAGGCAAACAAAGTCGCCCAACACGTGCCGCAAGGGCCTCCGATTTTACCGCCACCACCGCCGCCGACCCTGCCGGGCAATATGAAATATTTTGGATACGGCACAATTCCCAACGGAACCTTGCGCCGCGCGTTTTTGTCCGATGGCGATGAGGTTTTCATCGTCGGGGAAGGTGACACCCTATTGGGGCGCTTCCGCATCGTGAAAATAAATAATGCCAACCTCGAATTCGAGGAGATTGCTACCGGCCGCCGCAACACGATAACGCTGCAGGAAGAGCAAGTGGCGCCACCAGCGTGATTAAAAATTTCTCCAAGCCGCCAAATTTCTCAACGCGCCGCGGGCGAAGTTCTGAAGATGGCTACGCGCTGATGATGGTGGTATTTTTCGCCGCCCTCATGCTCATCGGCGCTATGGTTGCCGCCCCGCGCATCCTCCAGGAAGGCAAGCGCGAAAAAGAAAAGGAAATGGTCTGGCGCGGGAAGCAATATGTCCGCGGCGTCAAATTGTATTACCGCAAAATGGGGCGCTTTCCGACCTCTATCGACGATCTGACCAAGCCAAAAACTGGCTCGCTGCGTTTCATGCGTCAGGCCTACAAAGATCCGATGAACGGCGAAGACGGTTCCTGGCGGCTAATTTATGTGGGTCCCGCCGGACAGCTGATTGGAAGTCTGAAACCCCCGCAAACTTTGCAATTGCCGACCGGGGGCGCGGGACTGGGCACTGCGGCATCGGCGTTGGCCAATAACAGCACCGGACAGCCGGGTAATTCTTCCTCGTTCGGCTCTTCTTCCTCTTCAGCCTTCGGGTCCTCTTCAGGATTTGGTTCATTTGGATCGTCGGCTGCCAACGGTGGAGCAACTTCTGGAACTCCCGCATCAGGTGCTGGTGCGGCGTCGCCCACTGGTGGCGGCGGGGGCAGCCCCACGCAGCCTGGCGCGCAGCCCGGTGATCAATCAAATGCTCAAGGTGGCGCGCCAAATGGCGGTCAAGGTGGACCGCCTGCTCAGAGTGGAGTTTCAACTGCGTCAGGCGGGTCGCAACCGGTGTCTGCAGACACATCGGGCGCCGCGTCGAGCGACGCGATGTCTACGCCGCAACCTATAACTCCGACAGAAACGTCTACAATCATCGGCGGAAATATTATTGGAGTGGGGAGCAAAATTTCAGCCCCCTCGGTGATCGTCTACGAGAAGGCCAAAAATTATCACCTGTTTGAATTCATTTGGGATCCGTCAAAAGACACCACCATCGCCGGACAGGCGCCGCTGCAAACGGGCACTGGTTTGGGTCAAAACATCGGCACCAACCCAAGTCCATTTGGCCAGCAGCCTGGCGCTACAAATCCGAATGGGGGCCAGCCCACTACACCGGGCAACACGTCTGCCCCAGGCACGCCGTCTCCTACTCCGCCGCTGGATTCCGCACCGCCTCCGCAGCAATAAAAATTACTCGCCCCAGCCGGAGCCCTGTTTATTTAAACCGCTTTTCTTGAAATTACAATTCGACGACTACGTTGGAGAGTTTACTTTAGGCACTGCAGGAGCTGGCGGCGCCAATTTTTGCTGATCATAAGTGTGCTTGACCCGTTTTACGTACGACATGGTTTCAGGAAATGGCGGCACGCGACCGTATTTCTGCACCCGCTCGGGCCCCGCGTTGTAGGCCGCCAGCGCCAGGATCAAATCGTTGTCGTAGCGGTGCAGCAGTTCGCCGAGATAGCGCGTGCCCGCATCGATATTTTCAGCCGGATCGAAAACGTTACGCACTCCTAGGCGGTCTGCCGTGCCCGGAATAAGCTGCATTAATCCGCGAGCGTTGCGGCGCGACACCGCTTTGGGATTGAAGTTGGATTCAATGGCAATCACGCTGGAGATCAGGTCCGCGTCGACATGGAAACGCGTCGCGGCGGATTGGATGAATTGGCCGAATTGGGCATTCTGCGCCAGCGCACCAGGCTTAACAGTAACGACGATCGGAGTGAATACTTCCTCGGGCTCGATGGCTACGACTTCCTCGCGGGGAACTTCCACAAAACCGCCATTCATCTGCAGGCGATATTTGTCGCCCAGCAATTGATAGCCAGTTACGGTCAGGCGCTGCCCGCTGCGCAACACCACGTATTCGGCGCGCAATCCCGTAGCCAAAAAGAAAGAAACCAAGAACGAAGCCAGTGCCAGGAGAATGAGCTTGCGATTTACGCGCATGACGGCGCCTCTCGCAAAGCAAAAAGTTCGATGGCTGCGGCGACTCCGTCGTTGTCATTGCTGCGCGTCTCGTGCCATCCAAAAGTCTTCAATTCCGCGACGCAATTTTCCATCACTACCGGAATGCCCGCGAAATTCAGCATCTCCAGGTCATTGTGATTGTCTCCGATAGCCAGCACGTCGTCGCGGTCAATGCCACGCAGAGCAGCCCACTCAGCAAGCGAAGAACCCTTGGAGCAGGACGGATTGATCACATCGATCATCGCGAAATCCTTTTTGGCGTAGATAGTCACCGCCAACGCGAATTCTTTTGCAAAGGGCGCGGCGCGCAATGCTGCTTCAATCTCCCGAACTGGCGCGATATTACCTGAAAACATTACCTGAATGGGATCTTCGGTCAAGCAATTTTCCAACGGTTTGGCGAACGCAATGAAATCCCGGTTGCGAGAATAATACCCGGCTCGCAGCGAATCATCAGGATTGAGCGATTCGATCATCACTTGTTCCGCGCTAGGCCGATCGAAGACGACCGCGGCACATTCTCGCCACGGCTTGGTGATTTCCAAAGCCTTTTTTGCTACATCGCGAGTGAGCAGATGACGCACGTACGTGCGTCCTTCCTTCGAGCGGATTAGCGCTCCATTATTTACGATCATGGTGAGCGGAGAATCAATTTTCTGCGCCACTGGCAGAGCAAAGTCGTAGCGGCGCCCCGTGACCAGCGCGACTTCAATACCACGTTTGGTAGCCTCCGCGATGGCCGCGCGATTGGCTCCGGAGATCTGCCAGCGGCTGTCCAGCAGAGTACCGTCGATATCAAGGGCGATGAGTCGCACCGGCATCCTTCAATTATATCGTCATTTTGCAGCTTTTTCTTGGTGTTGTGCGCGCCGCGTTGGCTTAACCGGCAGCCAATTTAGCGTGTGCTAAAATTTTCAATCTTTACCGTTCTTCATGAACACGCGAAATGAAAACTGAACGACTCTATTACGATGATGCCTTGGCCCGGGAATTTATCGCGCAGGTCTTGAGCTGCGAGCCGATAAGCTCTGCCACGTCGGAAACTCAGAAAGCGTCCTTGTGGCGTGTAAAACTGGATCGCACGGCGTTTTATCCTACTTCCGGCGGCCAGCCACACGATACCGGGCGGCTTGGCGATGCGCATGTGGTTGATGTGCTCGACGAAGAAGATGAAGTAATCCATGTTGTCGACAAGCCCATTGCAATTGGTTCGGTGCAGGGAATTGTTGATTGGAGTCGGCGTTTCGATCACATGCAGCAGCACACTGGTCAACACGTTTTGTCCGCGGTGTTCCATTCCAGGTTTGCTCTCCCTACAATTTCTTTTCGTCTGGGCTCGGATATTTGCACCATTGATGTGCGCGGACGCGAGCCCACGCAGGAAATTCTGGATAGTGCGATGGCCGCTGCGAATGAGGTGGTGTATGCGGACCGAGCAGTGAACGTCAGGTACGGAACAGCGGAAGAATTGGCTGCCGCCGGCGTGCGCAAAACTGTGGAGCGCAGCGGTACGCTGCGAGCTATTGAAATAGAATCGCTGGAGCTGCAGCCCTGCGGCGGCACGCATGTGCAGCGCACTGGCCAGATCGGGATGATTTTTGTACGCGGCGTTTCCAGGATCAGGCAGGATTGGCGCGTGGAGTTCGCGTGCGGGCGTCGAGCAGAGCGTCTGGCGCGCGACGATTTTGCGAGGTTGCGCGCGGTGGCGCAGCGGCTCAATTGTTCCCCGCAAGAAGCCGTTTCCGCAGCCGAACGCTTAGTCGCTGAGCGCGACGCGCATTTCAAAAGCGCCAAGGCCAGCATCCAGAAACTTGCCGAGATGGATGCGCGCGCATCCGTGCATGATTTTCCAGTTGGTGCGGACGGCCTGCGTGTGATTGCTAAGCTGTTTGAAACTGACTCGCCGGAGTATGTGCAAGCCTTTGTGCGTGAAGTGGCGCAGGCAGAAAACACTGTGGCGCTGGTTGTTCACATCGTAGGCGGGCAGATTTTCTTCTCGCAACACCCAACCGCAAAAAAGGATATGAACGCTTTACTGGCCGAAGCGCTGAAGCACGTTCCAGGAAAGGGGGGCGGCGCGCGCGATTCAGCGCGCGGAAGACTGGCGGATCCGCAGCGTGCGTTGGAATTTCTGATAACCGCTGCCGCCCTGTTGAGACCAAACCCTTAGTTCCCAGAACCTGCGTATCTGCCGCGCGCCCCAGAATCCCTGAGAATCGCTTCCGTCGCGTTGCGGCCAAAACTTTAGCCTCAGAAACTATCGTATCTGCGGCGCCCACCAGATTTCCTGACAATCGCTGCTGCGGCGTGGAGGCCGGAACCATGGTTCCAAAAACGTCGACTACGCTCAATGTGTTTTGGCGATTCAACGTTATGATGTGAGCCGCGTTCGCGGGTTCGCGGCGTGAAACAATGCTGTCCTGCGCGACACGGTTTTGCGCGGCATTGTTCGGTGCGGGCGAGTGTGGCTGGAGATTTGTCATGGTGGAAGCGGTAAAAAGTTTATTTTTGATTCTTAGCGCGTTGTTTCCCATTGTCGATCCGCTGGGCGGCAGCCCGATTTTTCTGTCCATGACCCAGGATTACTCGCCGGCCATTCGCAAAGAACTGTCCTGGCGAATTGCCATGAACAGTTTTTTTCTGCTGGTGGGATCGTATTTTATCGGGTCGTACATTTTGCGCTTTTTTGGAATTTCGATACCGGTGGTGCAAGTCGGCGGTGGACTGATCGTCATTTCCAATGGCTGGGCGTTGCTCAAGCGGGGGAATTATAGCCAAAAAGAAATGGCGCAGAATGTTCCGCCGCGGGATCCGTATGGCGACGCTTTTTATCCGTTGACGCTGCCGCTGACGGTAGGACCCGGGTCCATATCTGTGGCGCTGACGCTGGGCGCGAACGCTCCCTATCACCACGGGCTGCATCTGTGGAGTATTTTGACGGCGTTTCTCGGTTGTGTGCTCCTGGCTGCGAGCATTTATCTTTGTTACAGCTTTGCCGATCGCCTGGGGCGCGTGCTGGGCACGACCGGTATGACGGTGATCTTGCAGCTGACATCATTTCTGCTGGTGTGCATTGGCGTGCAGATCGTCTGGAATGGTGCCAGAGCGCTCTTGGCGACGCTGCCAGCCGTCGCGCATTGACTTGGCGTTGCAACGCTCCTCGGTTTTTCAGAGCCGATACCCCCTACCCCCCGATGTTTTTTGTCAAAAGTGTCCATAAGGTGTTGAAAACAAAGGATCGGTGCT
>DATHGV010000212.1:0-4426 GCA_035490135.1 Candidatus Methylomirabilota bacterium | reverse complement strand
AGCCAGGAACCGTAAATAAGGCCGCAGCAGCCGGATCGACTTCTGCAACCAAAATTGCATGGCGCCCATCAAAACTGTTGACGAATAGTTGACGAATAGACTGCGTTTTAACGCGTTTTCGTGCGCAATCGTGCGCGAACTCGCATTTCCGCCAATTCGTCTGCATGTCGCTCGCTCTACGAAAATTAGAGGGAATTTTGTTTGGCTACCCCGCTTGGATTCGAACCAAGAATAACGCCTCCAAAGGCAGTGTTTTCCCAAGTGAGTTCGGTTTAGTTGACCGGTAGACGAGCTCGATCAGATTGAGGATTGCGCCAGACCCGCTCCACGCAGAAGGCGACATCGTTTTGGCGGGTGTACAGTTTACTGGCGACCGCTGCGTCAGCAACACTGGTTCTCGTTGCCACGGCTATCGTTCGAGATTGCGGTCATGTGCTCGCGTAAGCAATCGATGTAATTGGACCATGATCGGAATTTGCGGGCCCGCGCTTCTGCGCTCAAACGGGCGTAAAGGGCGCGATCGCTCAATAAACGTCTCATTGCGCCCGCTAAGTCCTCCCAACTCGTTTGGTCAACAAACAGACATCCTCCCCCGGCGCTAACTTCTCCCAGCGCGCCATTGTCGCCGCAAATGCAAGGCTTGCCATGTGACAGGCTCTCCAGAATCGGCAAACCAAAGCCTTCCATCAGCGAAGGATAAACCGTGAACGCACATTCGCAGTAAGCGCGCTCGAGCCTGTCGTCATCGACGTGCTTCAGCCACCGAAAAGGCCGGCCGCCTGTCTGCATTTTCCTGATGCTCGGAAGAATCTTATGGCCATAGTTTCCCGTGCTGCGCCCAATGAGCTCAAACTCGAAGGTAATCCCCTCCTCCCATAAACTCTCCAAGGCGCGCAGCAGCGTTGGGTAATTCTTCCTCGCCTCAAGCGTACCGACAGAAACGATCAGATTGCGGGAAGGGGTTCGCGTGGCGCGGCGCTTGGGTTTCTCCCACTCAATCGGCCACTTTTCGACACATGTGGCCGTGGGCGCCGTCCCCAGATCCAGCCAAAGGCGGTGCAGGTGATCGCATGACTCCTGCGAAATACAGATAACGAAATCAAAGGCGGCGAGCGATTCAACATAACGGTTAAATCTGGCCCGGCGCCCTGCTGAAATCCCTCTCAGGCGCAAATCCGCGGCGTCATGAAAAATCGCAATGCTGCGCGCCGCGGTTTGGGCAATAAGCCTGGGCAACCAATCCATTCGTCCGTCACGAAAAAGGTCGGGCACTAGCAAAACGTCGCCTTGCTTGAGTTCGTTTTCGAGCCGAACGCGTTTGCAAAATATCCACCGACAAAGCTCCGCCAAAAAATTTTCGCCGTGCCATTTGGGCCGCGCCATCGCGCGGGATAATACACGAAACGGACTCTCCAAGATCTTCCGTTCGCGCGATCCCAAGAGATGGTAGCGTCCCGCTCCCAGATTCCAGCAGATAGCGGTAACCGCATGCCGCGTCCGGAGCTCGGCAAAAATCTTGCGCGTCGTCCGCTGTATCCCGGTGTTGGTGACCGACTTGCAAGAACTTGTAACGTCGAGGAAAATCATTCTGCCAATCGCGACGAGCATTCCATCCCCCTCAAACTCATTGCCTTTCTCTCCCGCGGGACGAGCCGGCCTTTCCCACACAATGTCTCTCTCGAATTAACCGAAAATGACTTCAACTGGCGGCGCTCGGCACTCGCTATGACAAAGTCAAAGAAGTTCATTTGAGAGCTTGGTTCAAAAGGCAGATTCCAAGACGCTGCAGATTTCGGCCGCGTATTCCGCCCATGATTTGATTAGCCGGTTCGAGATTTGGGCCGCCAACTTCTCATGCAGATCGGCACGCGTGGAAAGCGACACCATCGCCTCAGCCAGCTTGTCCGCATAGCGGACGTTCACCGTAAGGCATCCACCGCCTCGGGCCGTTTCCGCCATTGCGCCGAAATTTGCGCAGATACAGGGGCGTCCATGCCACAGGCTCTCCAGAATCGGCAAACCAAAACCTTCCATCAGCGAAGGATAAACCGTGAACGCACATTCCTCGTAGAGGGTCGCGAGCGCATCATTTGTCACGGAGCCGTGCCATGTAATGTTCGGATTCTTGCTAACCGCCGCTTGCACTCGCCGCGCCAGGGAGCTCGCATGCTTGTAGCGGTCGCCTACCAGGTGGAGAAACAGCTTCGGGCATTGCAAGCTGGAGTTGGCTTGCGCGAAGGCTTCGAGCAAGGTGCTATGATTTTTACGCGGTTCCAGGGTGGAAACACAAAGCATGCTCACGGAACCGGCCGTCGCGCGACTCCTGACGGGCCAACGCGATTGGCCAAGCAATTCGCCGGCATGACTGCAAACATGAATCGACGGCAGCCGCAACTTTCGTTCCTTTACGAACCGACGGAATTCTTCAGCCGCCGAATGCGAAACGGCGATGACAATGTCACCGCTGCAAAGCGCTTCCATGTACTCAGCGTGATATTTCGCCGCCTCCGGGCGAACCAACTCTGGATGTGAGAGAGGAATTGCATCATGAAAAATTGCGGCTACACGCATGCCGCGGTTTCGCGCGAAGCGGATTATGCGGTTTGCTCTCCACCGGTACAGCACTTCGGGCAAAAGCAGCCACGATTCGGCAACAGCATCATGTAAGATGGGCTTGGTGCATTCACTAATGGCAAGCGAATTTTTCTCTTTCAGTTTGAGCGGCATCAGCGTCCGGCCCCATTTAGACCAGCGGACGACATGAAGGTTTACGTCAACCTGATTCAACCCAGCGACCAGCCCGCGAACCACCGTCTGGATTCCGGTCCTTGCGCGACTCCTGGCGGTATGGGTCGCCGCAACGAAGATCGTGAGTTGACGTTTTCTCACGGCATCGCCATGCAGAGAGTCATCAGGTACGCCGCCCCACTCGCTCACGTCACATCAGCCGTAGCTAGCGATGCCCTGCCGAGGTGGCGTCATGATACACCTCGAGCGTTTCACGCGCGGCTCGATCCCACGAAAAATCCCGCGCCCTTGCCAAGCCATGCTCGCTCAGGGAGCGGCGTCGTTCGGGCGACCTGACGACATCACTTAGGGCCGTGGCGAGAGCTGGCAGGTTGTCCGGCGGGAAAAGCAGGGTCGCTCGCGCCGTAATTTCGCGAAATGGTGGGATGTCGCTTGCCACCACCGGACAACCGCATGCCATCGCTTCCAGAATCGGCAACCCAAAGCCTTCATAGACGGAAGGGTGAATTAGCGCTCCCGCAGCTTGCAACAGAGTCACCACATCTTGGTGCGCCACGGCGTCCAACCAGACAATTCGATGCGCAATCCCAAGATCGCTGGCCAATGAGCGCAATCCCTTGCCTGCTCGCCTCCGTTGCAGAAGCACGAGCCGCCAGGGCATCGGGACCTTGGCCGCAAAGGCGGCCATCGCCAATGAATGGCGCTTTGCCGGAGTGTTCGCGCCCACGAGCAGCAAATACGGGGCGGCGCTCCCCGTGAGGAGAAATGCTTTTTTTTGCAGGCCGTCTTGATCTTGTGCCGGCGCGAAGCTCGGCTCGGCGGCTTCCCAAATAACCCGCACTCGCGCTGCAGCGTCAGGCGCGATCGCACAGATGCGATCTGCCGTCGCTTTTGTCGGCACAATCAAGCGCGTCGCGCCCCGCAAGGCGCGCCAGAGTGCTTGCTGGCAGTACCATTTTTTCGCGACCTGCTCAAGACCCTGCATATGGAACTCCGGCCGCTCAATCGCCATAACATCATGTACCGTGATTACGGTCGGGCAGGGCAGGCCGCGGGGCATCATATTGTTAGGGCTGTGGAAAACGTCTATTTCTCCGAAAGGCGCGTAGTGGCGGGGCCAAAAGACCGGCAAGGGCGAAGTCGGGCCTGGTCGAACTGTAATGTCCATCGTGTTGCGATCGGGTGAAAGCGGGCGCGGGGCGAGCCGATGCCTCCAAAAGATGAACTGATCCGAAGCTCCTGCGCGCGGCAAACGATCAACAAGCGCCTGCGTGTAGGTCCCAATACCGCTCGGTGTTTCACGGATGTATCTCGCATCCATGGCAACGCGAATCGACAGACGCGTTGCGCCGTTCCGCTCGAGTTCCGCCCCGCAGCCATTCTCCTTAATCAAAGCGACCTTGGACCCCTAACCCCAAAGCATACGTACGCTGAAGGGAATATCCTGACTTATCCGGCGATTTTAGCGCGGCGGCTATGCATTCCATCTGTCGAGCGGCCGCCGTCGGCCGCGCCCCAGTGACTAATGGAACAGTGCCGCAACCAATGAATCTTTGGCCCACAACCGGCGCGATTTTCCGATCCACGGACCGAGGCACGCGCCGCCATCGCCACGCGCAGCTTCTAACCTTGCAGGAGCTCGTGACATCAAGAAAAAGCATGCTCAGCGTGAAGTAAA
>DATHGV010000211.1:0-4065 GCA_035490135.1 Candidatus Methylomirabilota bacterium | reverse complement strand
GAAGTGCCTGAAAGCGGACTCGGGCCTCCTTGGTCTTGGTAATTGATGTCGTAGCCTTTACTGAGAAGAAGGCTGACGAAACGCGGCTTATCTTGCGCAGCAGCTTGTACCAAGAAATCGCTTCCATGAGAGCCCGGACCTGCAATTCGTACCATTAACTCCTCCCACGCTTCGTAAGGAACGGAAACCAAGGCCACCAGAAGAATTGAGAGAATCGTTGGAACCCAGTCGAGCAATCGGAATTTTTTTCAGAGGAGAAGCATCAAAGGACACGGTCAGCCAAAGCAAAATGCCAGGCAAGGTAATGGATCCTGCGATAAGGATAGGCGCCAGCGCGCCGTGAGCCATTGCGAACCCAACCATCTGCGGTCCGCTGAGCCAGGTCAGAATCGTTTCCTCGTAGACGATTCGCCCGATAAGAATAGCAATTGCGCAAAATAACAAGTAGCCGGTGATAGTCCATGCTCTTGGAAAGCCGACCGCTCCGCTAAGTCCCACGTTCGAAATGATGCCGTCTCTTTCGGCTTCTTGTCTTTTTTTCTAAAAAAGCGAGTCTTGCGACAAATCGTAATTGAGCATGCGAACGCGCGACTAAGGACGAGCACCTCGCTAAGAGCGGCGGAGCAGGTTGCGGGCGAAGAAGACTACGTTGGCGGGGCGTTCGGCGAGGCGGCGCATGAAGTAGGGGAACCAGTCGCGGCCGTAGGGGATGTAGATGCGCAGGCGATAGCCGTCTTTGACTAGGCGGCGCTGCAGGTCGGTGCGCACACCGTAGAGCATCTGGAATTCGAAGTCATCTTTAGAGATTTGTTTGGCGGCGGCGAAGCGAATGGTGGCGGCAATCATGGCGGGATCGTGGGTGGCGATTCCGTGATAGAAGCCGCTAGCCAGAAGCATCTGCATCAGGCGAACGTAATTGGCGTCGACATCTTTCTTTTTGGGGAAGGCCACGTTGGCGGGTTCTTTGTAAGCGCCTTTGCAAAGGCGGATGCGGCAGCCGTAGGCGAGGAGATCGGTGATGTCGGCCTCGCTGCGATATAGGCAGGATTGAATTACTGTGCCGATGGCGGGATTTTGCGAGCGCACGCGCTTTACTAGCTCAACGGTGCGCTGAGTGTAGACCGAGCCTTCCATATCCACACGCAGAAAATTGTCATAGTCCGCAGCGCGCTGCACGATGGAAACGACCAGGCTTTCGCAGAACTCCGGGCTGAGGTCGAGGCCCAGTTGGGTCAGCTTGCCGGAGACGTTGGCGTGCAGTCTTTCGTGGACGATGCGGTCGAAAATTTCCAGGTAGGCGTCGCGAGCGCGTTGCGCATCCTCCTGGGTAGAAACATTTTCGCCCAGATAATCGAGGCTGGCGAACATGCCCAGGTTATTGCACTCGCGAGCGGCGGCGATGGCTTCATCAAGAGTTTCACCGGGAACAAAACGGTGCGCCATGCGGCGAGTGCGTTGGTTGGAAACGACCCAATGCGCAAACGATTTGCTGTCAGAAAGTTTTAGGAGAGCCGCGCGAAGCATGCCAGTCAATTATGGCAGTGCGCGAGGGAGGAAACTAGTTTGTGGTGGTTACTTGTGCTCTTCCAGGAACTTTTCTGCGTCCATGGCGGCCATGCAACCGGAGCCCGCAGCGGTGACGGCCTGGCGATAACGATGATCCTGCACGTCGCCAGCGACGAAAACACCGGGGATGCTGGTCTTGCTGCCGTTGGTGGAGAGCAGATAGCCATTGGCGTCGGTTGGAAGCTGGCCGCGAAAAGCGGCGGTATTGGGATCGTGGCCGATGGCGACGAACACGCCGTGAACTTCGAGTTCGCGCGTTTCGCCGGTTTCGGGGTGGCGGAGGCGTACACCTTCCACGCCGGCGCTGTCGGCGAGAATTTTTTCGACGATGGCGGGCGTGACGAATTCGATTTTTTCGTTGGCGCGGGCGCGGTCGAGCATGATTTTCGAGGCGCGAAATTCGTTGCGGCGGTGAATCAGATACAGCCTGGAGGCGTAACGGGTGAGAAAGCTGGCTTCCTCCATCGCGGTATCGCCTCCGCCGACGACGGCGATGGCTTTGTTACGAAAAAAGAAGCCGTCGCAAGTGGCGCAGGTAGAGACACCGCTGCCGAGCAAGGGGCGCTCTTCGGGAAGGCCGAGCAAACGCGCGGAGGCTCCCGCGGCGATGATCAGAGTTTTGGTCTGGTAGGAATCATCGCCGGCCGTAACTGTGAACGGGCGTTTGGAGAGGTCAACATCGGTGACGATACCGGCATTGAATTCCGCGCCGAATCTTTGCGCTTGCTTGCGCATATTCTCGATCAGCTCGTGGCCCAGAATGCCGTCGGGGAAGCCAGGGTAATTTTCGACCATGGTGGTCAGAGTGAGCTGTCCGCCCGGTTCATGACCGTCGATCACAAGGGGCTTCAGATTGGCACGCGCAGCGTAGATCGCGGCGGTAAGGCCGGCGCAGCCGCTGCCTATGATGACTACGTTGTACATTTTCATTGCTCCCATTAGATTCTCGCACGCGCCCGGCGGATACAATGGCGGAAAACGGTTTATTGTACCTGACGGATTGAGGTTGATGCTTGTGGGAGCCAAATTGGAGAGGGTTTTACGCGCGGGGGGCTGGTTAGTTCTGAAAGGCAGACCTGATAATTTGGCAAAGTTAATCAGGGAACTGCAGCTGAAGGCGTTCGCTGGGAATTTACAAAGGAGATAGCCAATGGATGCGCGATACCCGATTGGGAAGATGGAAATGCCGAAGGAGATTACTGGCGCGAAACGGGCGCAGGCGATTGCATCGATTGCGGCGGCGCCGAAGAATTTGCGCGAGGCGGTGCGCGGGCTGAACGACGCGCAACTGGATATACCGTACCGCGAAGGCGGTTGGACGGTGAGACAGCTGGTACATCACGTAGCGGACAGCCACATGAATGCCTACGTGCGATTGAAACTAGCGCTGACTGAGGATAAGCCAACGATAAAACCGTATGAGGAAAGTGTTTGGGCGGAGCTGGCGGATTCGAAGAGTGCGCCGATCGAAGCTTCGCAAACACTCTTGGATGCGCTGCACGAGCGATGGGATCGGGTGTGGCGGTCGCTGAAGACGGAAGATTTCGCGCGCAAACTGGTGCACCCGGAAAATGGTGAACGGACGATCGATTGGTTGTTGTTTGTTTATGAATGGCATGGGCGGCATCACGTCGCGCATATTACGGAGTTGCGGAAGAAGAAGGGTTGGTAAGAATAACAGCGAAACAAATGAGCGGTGATCGCTTCGTGGGTGGCGTGGGCGATGAAGGGTCGTGTACGATAAATATGTACTTGGGAGAAGAAAACTGATGAGCAGAGCGGCAGGAACTTACGCAATTTTTGAGACTTCGCAGGGCGATATTGTGATTCGTCTACTGGAAAAAGAAGCGCCGAAGACGGTGGAGAATTTTGTCGGGCTGGCGGAAGGAACCAAGGAATTTACGAATGAGAAGACCGGGAAGAAAGAGAAGCGGAATTTCTATGATGGGCTGACTTTTCACCGGGTGATTCCGCAATTCATGATTCAGGGCGGATGCCCGGAAGGTACGGGACGCGGCGGACCGGGTTACAAATTTGCCGACGAGTTTCATCCTTCGCTGAAGCATTCGAAGGCGGGCAAACTATCGATGGCGAACGCCGGGCCGGGCACCAACGGCAGCCAATTTTTTATTACCGTGGCGGCGACTCCCTGGCTGGATAATAAGCACACGATATTTGGCGAGGTGGTGGAAGGGCAGGACGTGGCGGACAAGATTTCCAACGCGCCGCGCGACGCCAGCGACCGGCCAAAGACCCCGATTACCTTGAAAAAGGTGCGGATCGAGCGGATTGCTGCGTAGCTCCAAACTTTGTAGGCTTTTGTGCGGGCCTGAATCTTTTCCCGTTTGGTAAATCGCGATGTTCACTCCCGAGCGGCTACTTCGACTGGTGATCGAAATTATTTTTGTGCTGCTGGGGCTGCTGGTGGTGTGGCTGGGGCTTACGGGGCACATTTTTTTTGACCGCCATAGATTGCCGTGGTTGATCCTGAGTGTGGCG
>DATHGV010000210.1:0-19761 GCA_035490135.1 Candidatus Methylomirabilota bacterium | reverse complement strand
TTTAGTTCGTGCGCTGGCGGCGCATACCCCACATCAAAAGGATCCTCGGCCGGATCAATCGGCTCCTCCCAGCTATACAGCAAGCCGCAGGCAAGCATGCGTTCGACTGCGCCACGCGGAAGATCAGCCAATTTCAATACTTGCGGCAGTGGCAGCGGCCCGCGTTCGGCTTCCAGTAATTCTCGTACTCGACGGGTTTGTTGCTGAAATTTCTCAAGCGCTTTTCCTTGCAACGGCCGGACTCGCTTTTCTTGCGACTGAGGCGTGATTTCCCCCTTTTCCGTATCTTCAGTTCGCCATGCAAGAATTGTCTGCATCCTCTGCTTTCTCGCAAGCAGGCTCTGCCGAATCTCCACAAGGCCGCGCCTCGCAAGCCGCTGCAATAGCGCGGTATTCAATCCAGATTTCTCGAGTGCGCTCGCGAGCAAAGCCCCATTCTTCGCGATCAATTTCAAAAGCAGCGCGATTTCCTCCGCGGCAAATTCCTCGCTAAGCGCGCTCGATGTCGAATCAACAAGCTGCCGCCCGGCCGCCGTAATCCTAATTTGCTGCTGTGTGCGCAATTCCATTACCGGAGGCAACATGGCACGAAAAACTTCTCCGACCGGGGCCAGGTAATATCCGGCGATCCAATGCCCCAGTTCAATCAGTGCCGGAGTCAAAGCTGGGATCACCTCCAGCACCTTGTTGATCTCCCGAATTTTTACTTTCTCCGGTGCGCGCTCCGGCAGATCAACCACGACCCCGACCACGGATTTTTGTCGAAAAGGTACGAGTACGCGTACCCCGGGCTGCACGGCGGCACGCAGTTGTTCAGGCACCGCGTAGGTAAACGTCGTTCGCAGCGGCACAGCCAGCGCCACATTGCAAAATGTTCTGTTCATATCTCGGCGTGTAGTTTAACAGGCGGTGAGATTTGGAAAGCGGAGCGCGCCCTACAGACTGATCAAAAAAATCCCCACAAAAATGGTGACAATCCCGGCCCACTGCCACTTCGCAACATGTTCTTTCAAAGAGATCGCCGCCAGCCCCACTGTCACCGCGCCATAAAGCGATCCCAGCACGCTCACAATAGCCACTTGTTCCATTTGCATTCCACGATTACTTAACACGAACGCACTGGTATCCAGCAAGCCCATGGCCCACACATACCACCGAACATTTTCGCGAGGCAGCCTAATCGACTGCTTCATCGCCAGCAAAATCACCGCAGTCAGAAACACACACGTCACACGAATCATCCACACCGCCTGCGGCGCTCCCACCCGCGGCACAACGCGATTCCCCAGCAACCAGAACAGCACCCCAAATCCACACGCGGAACAAAGTGCCCACACCACTCCCTTTCCCTTCCGCGCATTTCCCTCCACGTCATCCTTGTGTGGCTCTTGCTCACCACGCGCCACCAGCACTACCCCAAGCATGGTGCAAATTATCCCTGCTCCTCGCGCGGCACGCAGGTGCTCGCCCATGAGCAGTGACAAAATCACCGTCAACGCTGGATAGCTCGCGGAAAGCGGCGCCACCACCGAAAGTTTCCCAACCTCAAACGACCGGTAAAGCGTTAGCGTCGAAACCGCATTAATGCAGCCAGCCAATACTCCCCAGGCCCATGGCTGCCAGCCGGAACCGTCATGCAAATGCCCCCAACCGCCCAGCCACGGCAAACAAATACTCAGCAGCAGCAGCCCAGTTGCTTGCATGTAAAACATGGTACGCAGTGTGCCGATACGGTGGGTCGCAAATCGCGCAAGAAAATCCGAGCCGCCCCAGGTTACGGCGGTGAGCAGGCCCAGCAGAATTCCCATGTGGTTAGTTTCTCATCGCTGCGCACGTAGCAGGATACCGGACTGAATGTTTGTGAGAGCTTCTATCAACGATCAAGCTTGCGTCTGGGCAGACTTTTTCTTCACTTCAAGTCCCAATTCGGCCATCACTTTCTGCAAATCCTTCCACACTTCGCCTTTCGCCGCAGGATTACGCAACAGATAAGCGGGATGATACGTGGCCATTAACTTTCTTCCGCGAAACTCCAGCCATTGCCCGCGAAACTGCGATATCCCCCGCGTGGTCTCGAGTATGGTTTGCGCCGCAATGCTGCCGAGACACACGATCACTTTGGGAGCAACCAAATCAATTTGCCGAAACAGAAATGGCGAGCACGCCGCCACTTCATCTTTTTCCGGCGCCCGATTCTCCGGCGGCCGGCACTTCACCACGTTGCAAATGTACACATCACTGCGCCGTAGTCCCATGGCTTCGATCATCTGCGTAAGCAGTTTCCCAGCGCGCCCCACGAACGGCAGCCCCTGCAGATCTTCATCGCGTCCGGGCCCTTCCCCTATGAAAAGCAATTTCGCGTGGGGATGCCCATCGCCAAAAACAATCTTAGTGCGCCCCTTATGCAGCTTGCAGCGAATGCAGTCGCCAATGTCCTCGCGAATGGTCTGAAGCGTGCCTTCGCCGATTTTGGGTATCGCGGTTATCAGCGCCTGCGGTGCGGCTTGATCATTCATCGTTTCGGCGCTTTCATAGGTCATGCTTACGACCGTCTGTGATACGACTTGTTCGAGTGGAGCGTCTAGACCAGCACGAGCGATTCGGTCACGGAAAAATTCCCGAATGCCGATATCCTCGTAATATCGCAGCCGCAAAGAAAGTTTTTCCTGGAGTTTTTCGGGAAGGCGGCCAGCCATGATGGAATCAGACGACCGAGAGACGCTTGGCAGGCTTGCTTCGCAACGCCCCGCGCAGCCGGACAATTTCATCCAGCACGCGCTGAGCTACTTCGGCCTTACTCAGTTTCGGCAACGCCACGTCGTGCCCATCCCGGTAATACAACGAAACGACGTTCGTATCGTGGTCGAACCCCGCGCCCTCGGCGGTAACATCGTTGGCCACGATTAAATCCAGATTCTTTGCCGCCATTTTCTTGCGCGCATTTTGCTCCACATCAGCGGTCTCCGCCGCAAATCCAACTATAAACTTGTCACCCTTGGCACTGGCCATCTCCTGCAAGATGTCCACGGTCGGTTCCAATTGCACCGTCAAATTTCCCTCACTCTTCTTTATTTTCTCTCCATGCTTTTCAGCGGGCCGGTAATCAGACACCGCAGCCGCAAAAATTCCAATCGAGCATGCCGCAAACTCTTTCGTCACCGCTTCATGCATCTGCTCGGCGGTGCGCACGTCAACACGGCGAACACCAGCCGGTATTTCCAACGCCGTAGGGCCGCTCACCAAAATCACCTTCGCCCCACGCCGCGCCGCGGCTTGCCCCACCGCGTAGCCCATCTTCCCGGAAGAGCGATTCGTCAAATAACGCACCGGGTCAAGGTCTTCGCAGGTTGGCCCCGCGGTAACCAACACCGTCTCACCGGCTAAATCTTTGTTGGTGTGCAAGGTCGCGCGTACGGCCGTCAAAATATCTGCGTGCCCCGCCAGCCTTCCCGCTCCGACCATGCCGCAAGCCAGATAGCCTTCATCCGGCTGCACAACATTCACGCCGCGCTCTCGCAGCTTCGTAATATTTTCTTGTGTCGCCGGGTGATTCCACATATTTACATTCATCGCCGGAGCCACCACCACCGGCGCGGTTGACGCCAGATACAAAGTACTCAGAAAATCATCCGCTATACCGCGCGCGAATTTAGCAATTATATCGGCGGTAGCAGGAGCAATCAGCAATAAATCAGTACGCTGCGCCATCGCAATGTGCTCGATGGCGCTTTCCAGATTCGCTTCATTCTCAGTATTGCCAAACAGATCGGTAATTACTTTTTGCCCGCTCAAAGCCGCAAAGGTCAGCGGCGTAATAAATTCCCGCGCCGCCCGGGTCATCACCACTTCCACGGTAAATCCATCTTGTTGCAACAGGCGCACCAGTTCCGCGGCCTTGTAAGCCGCGACTCCCCCGGTCACACCCATCGTGATTCGCATGGCGTTCCTGGCAGCGCCGCGCTACTTACGGCGCTTGTTGCCGTCCTTATCCTCGTCGATTGAATCCGGCTCCACGAAATCGTACTCGAGCAAACTATGATCGAGCTCTTCCACCGCGATTCGTGTCGCTTTTTGCGTTCTCGGATTTTCCACCAGCGGTGGTGCGCCAGCCATAATCTGCCTCGCGCGCCGCGCCGCCAGCACCACATAGGCAAACTGGCTCTCCGGAGCTTTTGTCAGTACCGTCATCTCAGTCATTCCCCCCCAAACGATGCCAGAAGTTTTTCTACCAGGTCCTGACGCCGCGCTTTTGTACAACGCAGCGCCGTTACAATTGCTTGCACTTCGCGTCCCGCACGTTCCACATCTTCATTCACGACGCAATAATCGTAATATTTTCCAAACTCCGCGATTTCATCGCGCGCTTTCTGCAATCGCCGCGCAATGTCCTCGTCTGAATTCTGTCCTCGCGACCGCAGCCGCCTTTCCAACTCCTGCCGCGAAGGCGGCAAAATAAAAATCGCCACCGACTCCGGCAACTGCCGCTTCACCTGCGAAGCCCCCTGCACATCTATCTCCAGCACCAGGTCGAGTCCTAACCTCCGCGATTCCTCGAGCCATTTCTTCGGCGTGCCATACGAGTGCCTGCCGAACACCCGCGCATATTCCAGGAATTCGCCACGCGCGATCAGGGCTTCGAATTCCGCTTCCGTCACGAAATCATAGCACTTCCCACTCGACTCGGTCGCGCGACGCCCCCTGGTAGTACATGAGACCGACGGCATCGTCCCCGGCATTTCCAATATTTTTTGCACTAGCGTAGATTTTCCCGAACCCGACGGGCCCGACACGATGATCACCAACGGCGCAATCTTTGCCTCCGCAGTCATTCGACGTTCTGAACCTGCTCTCGCAATTTTTCTATGTCCGCCTTAATCTCCAGCGCCAGCCCGGTAATGGCTAGCGCCTCCGCGTCAACTCCCGGGGTCTTCGACAATAGAGTGTTGGCTTCGCGATTCATCTCCTGCAAAAGAAAGTCGAGTTTCTTTCCCATTTCACCGGCGCCGCGCAGCAGGCCGGCAAATTGCGCCACATGACTTCGCAATCTTTCGAGCTCTTCGCTGATATCGCTGCGTTCCGCAAGTAGAGCGGCTTCCTGCGCGAGTCGCGCCGGCTCCAGCGAAACTCCGTTCAACAATTCCGCGAGCCGCGCCGCAAGGCGCCGCGCAAAGGCAGGCCGCAAAGTCTCCGCCAAGACGCGAATCTCATCCGCTTCTTCTTCGATCTTGGTGAGCCGCTTGTTCAGCTCCGCGATCAGGTGACCGCCTTCCGCGCGGCGCATGTCATCGAGTTTTGATAGCGCTTCCCCTAGGCACTCTTCGAGCGCTCGCCCGAGTTTTTCCTGACTCTCTTCCGATTGCGGTGTGGCAATACCCAGCCCCGAAATCACCCCGGGCAAACGCAGTAGCGCCACCACATCCACGTCCGCCGCCGCGCGAGTTTCCTGTCGCAACGCTTCCGCCGCGCGCATATAAGCTCTTACCAATTCCTGATTCACCTGAATTGTCGCGGCCGTGCGCGGCTCAGCGCTGACTTGCAGTTCCACGTGACCGCGATGGATGCGCTCTCGCACCATCTGCCGCAACCGCGGCTCGTAGAGTTCCAATCCTTCCGCCAGTCTCATTTTCAAATCGAGAAAGCGATGATTGACGCTCTTGATGCTGACCCGCAACGCCAGATCGGTGGTTTCCGCGCGCGCTTGCGCGTATCCGGTCATCGAAAGGCATTCGGGTTTTCTGATCGCAGCTGGAGTTTGGCTCATAGAAGTTGTGATTTGACGGTGGTCTCGGATGACAATCTTGCCGGCGCCAGCATGTCATCATCGGCGAATTGAATATCGTGCAACCGCGCGTACGTTCCGCTCTTGGCCATCAACTCCGTATGCGTGCCGCTTTCACGAATCTGTCCGTCTTCCAGCACCATAATTTTATTGGCGCGCCGTATGGTCGCCAAACGGTGTGCGATCACAAACGTCGTGCGGCCCACCATCAAGTTCGCCAGCGCTTTCTGCACGAACATTTCGGATTCAGCGTCGAGCTCGGAAGTGGCTTCATCGAGAATCAAAATCGGCGAATCTTTCAGAATCGCGCGTGCGATAGCGATGCGCTGTCTTTGTCCGCCGCTCAATCTGGTTCCCCGTTCACCGACCAACGTGTTGTAGCCCTGCGGCAACTCCTTGATGAAATCATGCGCCAGCGCGGCTCGCGCGGCCGCCAGCACCCGCTCTTCCGCCACCCCGGTTAGCCCATAACAGATGTTGTTCCACACCGTATCGTAGAAAAGAATATTTTCCTGGGCCACCATGGCGATCTGGTCCCGCAGGGAGCGAATTGTGACTTCGCGAGTATCCGTCCCATCGATTCTTATCGTGCCGGCGGTCACTTCATAAAAGCGCGGCAGCAGATTCACTAGGGTGGTTTTTCCCGCTCCGCTCGAGCCCACCAAAGCAATCACGTCGCCTTTTCGCGCTTGCAGCGTTACATTTAGCAAAACCATCGTTGAGCCCGGGCTGTAGCTGAAACTGACATGCTCAAATTCAATTTCACGCGAGAACGCTGGCAGAATCTTGGCGCCAGGCTGTTCAATATTTTCCGGCTCGAGGTCAAGGTAAGCAAAAACCTGCGTGCTGGCTCCCTGCGCGGCCTGAAACTGCTGGTACACATTGCCCATGCGCTTCAGCGGCATATAAGCATTGAACATCGCATAGATGAACGTAAAAAACTGCCCGGTGGTCATCACGTGATGCTGTATCGCGCCGCGTGCATACAGCAGCAACAGCGGAATAACGATCGCCCCAAGCAGATCCATCAGCGGCGAAGTAATGACTCCAGCGCGCACCCATCGCATATTTTCCCGCAACAATTTCTTCGAAGCTTCACGGAACTTACGAATCTCAAACGGTTCCATCCCAAATGCTTTTACAACGCGGTTTCCGCTAACCGTTTCCTGCAAGATCTGGCTTAAATCTCCCAGCCGCGACTGACTGGTCTCCGCGGACCGCCGGATTTTTCGCCCGAATTTATTTACCGGCAGTATCACCAGCGGCAAAAGAAACGCGGCTCCCAAGGCCATCTTCCAATTCACCACCAGCAGCACGCCCACAAACACCAGAAACGTAAATCCTTTTTGAAACAAGTCCGCCAGATATTCGCTAAGCGCGATCCGGGTACGCTCCACATCATTAATTACCGTGGAATGCAGGCGCCCCGTGGAGTTGTGCTGAAAGAAACCCATCGGTTGCCGGATCAATCGCGCGTATACCTGGTTGCGCAGATCGGTTACCGCGGCCTGGCCCACGTACTGGATTTCCGTGGTGCCTAAATATTCCGCAACCGCCTTCGACAAATAAAGGATCAACAAGGTAATCGAGAAAATCGGCCAAACGTTATGAATTTTTGGCGGAAAAAAATCGTTGAGATAGATCGTTCGCCCCGACCACGGCAGCTTCGCCAGCGCCAGCAGCGAGCCCACCGCTGTAGGATTTAACACGCGATCCACTGCTGGAGCTACCATCAGCGCCACGCCGCCCTCAGCCAGCGCCACAAACGCGAGCAGTAGTATCCCCGCCGTCAGCCTCAGCGAGTACGGCCGCACGTAAGCCAACAGCCGCTTTAATTGTGGTGAGAACAGCGATGCCACGCTTCAGACTCCCCGAACGACTCTCTTGGTACGCTATTCGCCGCTAGAGGGGTGTGTCAAGTTACCGCCCTCTCTGTCCGCGAACGCCTCCGACCAGCAATAAAGTCTTTATCCAAGTTTCATTTCTCAATATCCCGGTGCACGACTTTCGCGGTAGTTCCGCGCTTTTCCAGATATTTTTTCACCGCTTCAGACATCATCACGGAGCGGTGCCTCCCGCCGGTGCAGCCAAAAGCAATCGTCAAATAACTCTTTCCTTCCCGCGCGTAGTGAGGAATCAAATACGACAACAGTCCTTCGACACGCCGCAAGAACTCCCCCGTCTGCGGAAAGGAACGAATGTATCGACGCACCTTGGGGTCTTTCCCGGTAAATTCCCGCAACCGCGGAACGAAATGCGGATTCGGCAGGAAGCGCACATCAAACACCAGGTCGGCGTCCGTCGGCACTCCGTAGCGATATCCAAAGCTCACCACAGAAACCATCAAGGGCCGTTTGTCGGGATTTTTGAAACGTTCCGTAACGAATTGCCGCAGCTCATGCACATTGAACTGCGTCGTATCGATCACCACGTCCGCGAGCTTTCGGATCGGCGCCATCAATTCGCGCTCGCGGCGCAGACTTTCGCGCACCGAATAATTCTTGCCCAGCGGGTGCGGCCGCCGCGTTTCGCTATAGCGGCGCATTAGCGCATCATCCTGCGCCTCGATGAACACCAGAGAAATGGGATGATCCTTGCGCAAATGTTTGAGCAAAGGAGGCAGCTTCTGCAGTTGAAGCCCCTCGCGCGCATCAATCATCAAAGCCGCGCGCGCAAAGTCGCCATCGCCCGCGCCATGCAGCTCCGCGAAAATCGGCATCAGCTCGACGGGAAGATTGTCGACGCAATAGAAACCCATGTCTTCGAAGGATTTTAGTACCGTGCTTTTTCCGGAGCCAGAAAGTCCGGTGAGAACGACGAGGTGTCGCGCGTCGTGTCTCGTCGGCGGCCGTTTCACCGGGGCGCGCGCCTTAACTCTTCACGCGGCGCTGGTGCGTGCTGGGAATTCTCATGTCTTCGCGGTATTTCGCCACCGTGCGCCGCGTAACATGGATGCCCGCGTCATCCAACTTCTTCGCGATCTGCTCATCCGTCAGCGGCTTCGCGCCATCTTCTTCTTCGATCATCTTTTTCACTACGCGTTTCAGGGTCAGCAGCGACATCGCGCCGCCCTCCGGCCCGTTTACCGATTCGCTGAAAAATGACCGCAGCTCCAGCACCCCTTGCGAAGTATGCGCGTACTTACTCGCTACCGCACGGCTGACGGTGGAAGGATGCACGCCAACTTCTTCCGCCACTTCTTTAATCATCATGGGCTTCAGCGCGTCCTGCCCGTGATCCAGGAATTCGCCCTGCCGCGCAATGATGGACTGGCAGACTCGCAAAATAGTGTGTTTCCGCTGCTCGATATTCTTCATGAGCTGGATCGCCGCCGTGAACCGCTCTTTCACATAATTTCTTACATCGCGGTCGGAAGCATCCTTAACCAGCAATCGCCGGTATGTAGGACTCAAGCGCAGTTGCGGCATGTCATCTTCATTCAAAAAAGCAACCCATTGGTCGTCCACTTTGCGAAAATACACGTCCGGCTCAACCAACCGCGGCTCGGTTTTGTTATAGCGCAATCCCGGTCGCGGATCGAGCTTGCGAATAAGATCCAGCGAACGCTTCACCACCTCCAACGGCCGGTTCAAAGCGCGCGCCACTTCTTTCAATTGATTCCCTTGCACCTGTTTCAAGTGATCAGAAACAATTTGCTGCGCCAATGTATTCGTCGGATCAAAGGCCTTGATCTGCAGTAACAAACATTCCCGTAAATCCCGGGCCCCCACGCCGATGGGATCGAAATCCTGCACCACCGCCAGCGCATCGTCCAAATCGTCTTGAGAATATTTCCCGCCCTGCAGTAATTCTTCGATCGATGCCGTCAAATAACCATTCTCATCCAGATTTCCGATGACGCTTTCCGCAAGCTCCTTAACCGTCTCGGAGCAAATGGTCACGCTAAGCTGCCACGCGAGGTGCTCGCTCAAACCGGTCGGCGAAGATAAAAACTTTTCAAAAGAGGGCCGCTCGGAAACTTCCCGCTCCTGCGACTTTCCGCCATCACCGCCCGTATCCAGATACTGGTTAAAGAAGCTCCCTACGTCGAACTCGTCAAACGGATTGGCTTCCGGCTTTTCCGGAACCTTTTCCGTTTCCGCTTTCAGAAAATTCTCATCGCTGTAATTATCGGTTTGGGTGGGTTCTTCGCTCAACTCTTCAAGCACGGGGTTGGCGATCATCTCCTGGTTGATCATTTCGCGCAGTTCCAGCCGATTCAGCGCCAGCACGCTGACCATCTGCACCAAACCGGGCGTCAAAATCTGCTTCTGCGATACCCTGAGGTTTAGTTTTAGTCCCTGCCACGCCATGACGTCTTGGTCCTCTGTTTCTGGCCCGCTAGTTCAATCGAAAATGATCGCCCAGATAAACCCTGCGAACTTCCGCGTCATTGCTCAAGGCCTCGGGTGTGCCCTGCGCCATTATTTTCCCATGATTCACGATATACGCACGATCCGTTACGTTCAGTGTTTCCCTGACGTTATGGTCCGTTATCAAAATACCAATCCCCGACCGGCTTAGATCGCGAATCGTCTCCTGCAAATCCTTCACCGTCAGCGGATCGATCCCCGAGAACGGCTCATCCAGCAAAATAAACGAAGGCGACAGCGTCAACGATCGCGCGATTTCCAGCCGCCGCCGTTCTCCGCCGGAAAGCACATAAGCCTTGCTGCTCCGCACCGTTTCCAGCCCCATCTGAACGATCAGCTCTTCCAGTCGATCGCGCTGTTGCTCAGGCGTAAGAGGCAGCGTCTCAAGCACCGCCAGAAGATTTTCTTCACTGGTGAGTTGCCGAAAAACGGAGGGTTCCTGAGGTAGATAGCTAATTCCACTGCGGGCCCGCAGATACATGGGTAAATCGGTAATCTCTTCGCCGTTCAGCAACACACGCCCGGAATCGGGTTGCGTGAGTCCCACCATTATATAGAATGTAGTGGTTTTTCCTGCACCGTTGGGGCCGAGCAGCCCCACAACTTCGCCTTGGCCGATCTCCAGCTCCACATCATCGACGACCTTGCGGCCGCGGTACGTCTTACTTAACTCAACAGCCTGGAGATTCAGCATACCTCGTCATTTCTGGACTTGATGTTTCGTCAATGTTCGCGAGCCTTTTTCTGAATCGACGATGATCGTATCATCCGCTAAAAAGAAGGTCAATTGACGCCCCGTCGTTGTCCCTTGCGTGCCATCAAACAGCGTCGGAGTTCCGCCGCTCATCACAAATTTTCCGTCCGCCGCCGTGTACTCCGCGCGCTCCGCAGTCGCCTTGCGCGTCTGCTCATCCACAACAACTGCGCCGGTCCCCACCGCACGGCTGATTTGCTGCGCACCGGTAGCACCACTCGAACCGTTTTCCGCAGCGCCTGTGGTATTCGCGTGAGTAAAATACAAATCAAGCATATCGCTGCGCATCCGCTGCGCATCCGATCGCACCACCACGTTCCCTTCCAAGTGCGCGCGATTTTCCAAATCCAAATAGGTAAACGTGTCCGAAGCGATATGCCACAGACTCGCTTTCCTTGAGAGTCTGTTAGTCGCAGATGAGCTGGTCGTGTCATGCCCAGCGGCCTGAGGAAACACCGAGCGAACCTTGCCCGTGGCATTCAATTGTCTGCTCTTCTGCAGCAGTTCTATGGAATCGGCCTCCAACACGGAATCACCCTGCCAAAGTCGCGCATGCCCGCTGTAAAGTGCACGCCCGCTTTTGGCATTCGCCTGCATTTTCTCGGCAGTAATGTTCGCGGGCCCGTTGGAAAATTGCGGTGTCGTCCCTGAAGCCTGCGAACCTGTACCGCGCGCCGAAAACGTTCTCGAACGAACCCCGCCGTCGGCGCGAATATCGCCGCTAGCCTGCCTAAAAATAATGTTGGCGGCGCGCGTTTCCGTCGAAGCATCTCGCACAATGGCCTGGCCGCTGAGGGTGGTGATTTGGCTGGCACTCACCGCGACCGCATGATCGGCCTGACCGCTTCGGTCCCCTTCTTTGAACTTCACATTTTCGTTCAGTTCGATTTGCGACCAGCCACCGCTGGCCAGCAAGTGCGCCACACCACGCTTCGCCGTAGTGATCTGCGACGGAGCGCCAGGCATGTCTCGCTGCGCCTGAACGTTTCCATTTGCCGCCAACTGCGTTGCTCTGCCACCAGTAAGATCGAGCACAAACTTGTCGGCACTTAACTTTGTCCGCGTCGCTTTATCTTTACCCGCATCCGGACTGTCGACCACCTGCCCACTTCCCTGCGCATCCGTCCATTGAATCGTGCCCGGTGTCAGTGTCTCTGCTCTCTTTGGCTGGCTGGGCCTATCGTCGCTGCCCTCCGTGAACTCCATGCGGGCTTTGTCGGTTTCCAGTTTTCGTGTCTGCCCTGTCTTGGCGCTTGTTTTGAGTATTACGCCCCCATCCATATTTATTAACTTCGGTTGGTTAATTTCTGGCCACAGTTCCACAGAGGAATTCGCGGCCGTGAATTCTTCATCCTCCGCGCCGGTTTTTCGTGAACCTTCCACTTTGCCGGAGGCATCAAGTCTCTCGAGTCCTCCATCCTGATCGAACCATGCCGTCAGCACATTCGCAGTCAAGTCCATCGGTCCGGAAGCCGCTGATGACACCGCGTGCGGTCTTTTACCGTGGCCCCCCGCCATTGCGAGAAGTTTCCGTGCGCGAAAATCCTCATCCAGATTCAGCGTCATCTCGCCCGCGTCCAGCTGCGCAGTCTGGGTTTGCGCGTGCGCCGGCCCTTCCAAATGCAGGAGTCGCGTATCGCGATCGAAGTCCAGGCTCGCGCCCGTCACGTGTACTTGCTGTCCCGCCGTGCCCACTGGCCCGCCACTCTGCACCAGGGTCATCTTCACGTCGCGCAACAATTTCATCGTTCCCAGTTGGGAGTTATATTCCACTCCCATGGCTTCCCCACTTCCCTCCGGAAACTTAAACGTGACTCGCTCACTCGTGCGCGCCGCGCCGCTAGCCTGATCGAAGGTCACGTTGCGCGTCTCAACATGTCCCGTGGGACCGGCAGTTTCTTTAGCACCGCGCTTTTTTGCCGACTCTGCCTCCGCTGCCGTTTGCAGGTCGATTTGCACAGCGCCACTGCAATTGATCGCGCCATTGGCCTTGGCATATTGACAACTGTGCGTGCGAATAACGTCGTGCCGGTCGCCCTGCTGCCCAAAAATGGTGATCTTTACTTCTTCCAGCAGGCTTGCTTCCTGGTTGCGGAATTCCGTGGATTTCGAGGCTTCCACGGTAAAAATCTTGCGATCGCCATCTACCTTGGAAAATGTTAGACCGTTCGATTGCCGCTCCACGTTAAGCGGAGCAGCCGGAGGCGCACCTCTTTTTTGCACCCGCGCGATCACCTTGTGCTGCACGTACACCGCAGCGGTGGCGAATGCCAGCAACAGCGCCAGCGTGGCAGACCAGCGCGCGTAACGCACTGCTTCGCTTCGTCTCATATCATCAAGTTAAACAAACTTTTCAGGGTGTGTATACGCGTTGCGGAATTGCCCCGGAACTCCTGCAGATCCAAAATTGCTATTGCTCAGCGAATTTACTCTTCGCGACGGTGTCGGGTAAAACTCCCACGTTTGCCGCCGCCACGCTATCGCGGCTGGTATTTTTCACCAGGTACATGGCTTCATCGGCCAGATGCAGCAGCCCTTCCTTCGATCTGGAGTCCACCGGGTAAGAAGCTACGCCTAGACTCGTTGTAACCTTAATATTCAAACCTTCGGATTCCAGCCACTTACTTTCCCGGATCATCTTGTGCAACCGCCGCGCGACGTTCAATGCATTCTCTTTGGAGGTCTGCGGCAACAGCAACACAAATTCATCTCCCCCATAGCGAAACGCAAAGTCGATCAAGCGGCACTTATTCTTAAGCGCGTTTCCAATTTCCGCCAGCAGCCGAGAACCCACCAGGTGCCCATGCGTATCGTTCACCTGCTTGAAGTGATCCAGGTCGATGAACACCAGCGAAAATTCGTAGTTGTACCGTTGCGAGCGGTAAATCTCCGTGTCCAGAATAAAACCCATATGCCGCGCGTTATACAACGTCGTGCAATCATCGGTAATGGTCAGCTCGTGAATTCGCTTTACGTGTCGCGCGTTTTCCAGCGCAATCGCGGCAAAGTCCGCCAGCGCTTCCAACAATTTCAAATCCCGGTTGTCAAACCCATCGGGTCCCATGCAATTGATCAGTTCAATCACACCCAGGCAGGTGTCGCGAAACTTTACCGGCACCGCCACGATGGATTGCGTTTCTGTCTTGGTCTTCTCGTCCACCTGACCAAAAAATCGCGTGTCTTTCGCCGTGTCCGGCACCACAACGGTCTCCCCGTTCTGCGCTACCCATCCCGCGATTCCCTGCCCGATTTTGATGCGCACATCTTTTAATGACGGCGAAGCTTTGCCCACTACCAGCTCAAAATACAATTCCTGCTTGGCCTCGTCCAACAGCAGCAGCGACCAGTTGTCCGGACGCAGAAATTCGTCGATCTTCTCCATGATGGTGCGGAGAACCTGATCGAGTTGCAACGACGACGTCAGCGCCTTCCCTAACTCCTGGAAGATCGCGACTTCCCCGGCTTCGCGCTGTTCATACGGAACAGACGCGTTGCGGCGGCGTTCGATGGCCGGAAACTGCTTTACTTCCTCCACGCGTGTTGAACCTTGATCCTTGTAGGTATGCGTATCCGTGCTCGTCGACAGTCCCGGCGCGCCAAGAGACAGTTCCACGCCGAAAAAGCGACTTCGTTCCAGTATAGGCGTCTCGCAAAAACCGCCGCAATACTCTCGTGGTACAGGCGTCGCTATTTCGCCATCGTCTGATGGGCCCGCAAAGGGTCTGTAATTCCACTCAAATAACGCGAGGTTATCCAAGGAGCGGTCAATTACGAACCTGCGTCTAAGTAACGTGAACACCTGGCGGGATCTTATGTCTCGGGGGTTCAGGATTGATTCTCTTCTTGTCTGGCCTCACGGCCATTTAACATTCAGCGCGTAAATCTCCTGAGTACCAATATCGCGCGTAAACACTATTGACCCGTCTGGCGCCACACCAATCTGCGGATTACCCTCGATTGCGTCTACAACCCGCCGAAAACCCGTTAAACCCGTAATCGGTTCTACTTTTCCCTCCGATAAACGGACACGTTTGGCCTGCGGTTCGGCGCCGCCAGTCGTAAAGTACAGATACTTGTCACCCTGCGAAACGCACCAGCTCACGAAGTTGCCTGAAAGTAGTTCTGACCATTTCTGTGACTTAAAGTCAAAATACAACAATTTTGTAAACGCCTCCCCTGCCGCTATCAGCCCGTCTTGTCCGACCCATGTTCCCCCACCCTTACCTTCGGAAGACGGCACGACCCTCAACTCCTTGGTGCGTAAATCAAAAGTCTGCAAATAACTTTGGTGTCTCTCTGCCGCCGGGCGGTCGTATCCATAGTAAGAGGTAAACAGCAGCACGTTTCCATCCGGAGACCAATTCGCGGCGAGGGAATGTTCCGCGATTTTTTGCGGCGCTCCGCCATCCGCGCCAACAATATAAATTTCGTATTGTGGACTGGTGATCGCGACCTTGTTTCCGTCAGGAGAGATGGACGGGCCCTGCACTTTCATCGGAGGGTAAGTGAGCTGTGTGCGCTCCGTTCCATCCGCATGACTGCGCCACAAGTTATGGTCCGGGTAAGAAGTGTACGTCACCCATTTCCCATCCTTGGAAAACGTAGGATCAATAGCCGAAATTCCGCCAAGGAAGGGTAGGAATTGCTGCGCCTGCAAATCATAGTGAACAAGTTCGCCGCGCCGCTTGGTACCAATAGCAAAAATTTGATTCCCGTCATGGCTCAGGCCCGCGCTGGAATATTCGAGCGGTCCGGCAGTGAGTCGAATGGGCGCTTTTCCACTGCCGAAAAATCCGGTTTGCATTGGAAGCGCCCAAAGATCCGAGCCTTGTCGATGCTCAGTTTCATAAACTAAGTATTTTCCGTCGCGAGTCCATGTGTTACAGCACGGCCGTCCATCCTTGCCAGAACTTAGGATCGTCCGGAGACCAGCCCCATCTGCTCCGATTTCCACCAATTTCGACGAAGCCCATCCTCGCGTATATAAAGTAGCCGTCACGTTTTTCCCGTCAGCAGACACGCTGGGGTCTTGAATATAACCATCCATCGAAGCCAGCAGGCGCGGGTTCGATCCGTCTTTCTCGGCCGCGTACAAGTCTCTGTAGCTAACGAACAGAACGCGACCGTCGGGAAAGAGAGCCTCGTCACTTGCCGTAATGGTGCCGAGGCGGCGCGGATCTCCCGCCGGAATGGGAATCAACCATAAGGGGTAAAGCCCATCTTCATATCCGCCAGCTGAAACTAATAACGACGAGTTATCCGCTGCAATGCCCGCAACCCACGGACTCGCAACCCGTGTATCCACCAGAGAAGTTCGCCCGCCTGTCGTGGAGACTTGTGCAATCTTCCAACTGCCATTCGGTCCTTCGTTAAAATAAACTCTCGATCCATCGCTAACCAGGTTGCCATTTTTTGGCTCGCCGTCATCCGTCAGTTGCGTAACTGACTCCACCACCGGAACCGCCGCTGGCGTTCTTAGCCAAACAATCATCCCTGCAACAAGCGCGATTAAAAACACTGCCGCAGCCACCCATTTCCATGTTCCCGACGACGCGGCGACTCGCCCGATAGCGGCTTGTTCAACCGCGGTGTGCCCAGAAGTAGCTGACGTAGCCCCAGTGCAGTCCGACAGCGCCTCCAGCGCGAACGCCAGATCCGATGCTGACTGAAATCGCCTCTCTGGCTTTTTCTCAAGGCACCGCTGCACGATTCGCAATAACCCTGGTGAAAGGCCTTCGGTGCTCGGCAGAATTGCCGGCGGATCCTCGTGCAGAATGGCCGTCATCGTCTCCGCCGAGGTGGGCTTCTTAAACGCCCTTTGGCGCGTCACTAGTTCGTACAAAATCGCACCAAATGCAAAAATATCCGCGCGATGGTCAACCGCTTCGCCGCGCACCTGCTCCGGCGCCATGTAACCTGCGGTGCCCATCACCTGCCCCGGCGTTGTTTGTTCGTGCGCCGTCATCGTGTCGCTGTCTTCAGGGAGTATCAACTTTGCTAAACCAAAATCGAGGATCTTCGCCCGCGCGTCTCTGGTGATAAAAATATTTTCTGGTTTCAGGTCGCGGTGCACGATTCCTTTGTGGTGCGCCGCCGCTAATCCGTGTGCGATCTGCACTCCATAATCAATTCCTTTGCGCGCGGGCAGCGCACCGTGCGTCAATTCCTGACGCAGCGTGTCGCCTTCCAGCAACTCCGACACCAGGTAGGTCGTGCCTTCGAAATTTCCGAGTTGATACACCGCGAGAATATTTGGATGGTTAAGGGCCGCGGCCGCCTGCGCCTCTTGCTGGAATCGGCGCATGCGGTCGGGATCTTGCGAAACAAATGTGGGCAAAACTTTGATGGCAACTTCGCGTTTTAAAACGGGGTCACGAGCGCGGTATACCTCTCCCATTCCGCCTTCGCCCAATAGGCTGAGTATCTCGTAGCCATCCAGTTTCGTGCCCGCCGCCAACGCCATAGACACGCGGATTATACCTCTCGCTTCGTCTATACCGTCGGGCAATCACGGCCATTGCGACGTTTTATAAACGGCTGCATTCTCATGACAGTCGCCTACGTTGATGAGAAAAATCGCTTGCATTAACTCAGTTTAAACTACAGTCAGATACTGACGGAAAACACTAGGTGACCAGGGAGATGGTCCGGAATCCACGGACGATTAATTGGCGTTCAGTGTGGTACACAGCTAAGTTTTTCGTAGTTAAATCCGCGATCCCATTTGGATTCAGCGAATTGTGCGGGTCTCCAGGCGCTGCGAACGTTTCCGTTTCGCTTCTTATAATGCACAGTTCCGATTGTGCCTTATCCTATATACGGGATTCCTTGTATTGAGACGCCTGCCAAGGCAAGGCACAATCTGTCGTTTATGCACAAGCGCGTGTTGATTGCCGACGATAGTTCCAGTGTGCGCGATGTCATTCGCACCTTCTTGCGTGATCACGAAGAAATAGAAATTTGCGGCGAGGCGGTAGATGGACTGGACACTCTCGAAAAGGCTCAGAGTCTGAAACCGGACTTGGTGCTACTGGACCTCGTCATGCCTGAAATTAATGGTGCGGAAGTGGCCTCCATCCTAAAGAACAAAATGCCGAATATCCGTATCATCCTGTTTACGATGTACTCGGAAAGAATAGGGAAATTCCTGAGTAATGCAATCGGCGTTGACGCCGTGCTTTCCAAGCCCGACGGAATGACCCAGATGGTTGATTCGATCAATTCGCTATTTGCCGACTAGCGCTATGCAGGAAGCCGGGTTCTTGAAATCCCTCGTCAACGATGCTCATCGCCGCCATGCCTAGTTCAAGCAATTTCGCCGTCTCCACGCCGGGCATCGGCCGGGCAAAATAGTATCCCTGTCCTTCGTCACAGCCGTGAGCACGCAGAAACGCCAGCTGTTCAGCTGTCTCTACTCCTTCCGCAATCACCCGGTGCTTCATGCGGCAGCCCATATTGATCACAGCGCTGATGATCGTCGCATCATCTGTATCATCATTGATCTCGTGGATGAACGACTGATCTACCTTCAATGTGTCGATCGGAAACTGCCGCAGATAACTCAAGCTCGAGTAACCCGTTCCGAAATCATCGATGGCCAGGCGCACCCCCATCGCTTTCAGCTTCTGCAATACTGGGACACTGAACTCGGCATGCTGCATCAGCACGCTCTCCGTCAGTTCTAATTCGAGGTAGCGAGGTTCCAGACCCGTCTCCTTCAAAATTGTGCTAATGCCTTTAAGAAACTCATCGTTGCGGAACTCTACGGAAGAAACGTTAACCGCCATTTCAACAGGCGGCAAACCGGCATCTTGCCAGGCCTTCGCTTGCCTGCATGATTCGCGCAGTACCCATTTCCCGATCGGCAGCATCAATCCGCAATCTTCAGCAATGGAGATGAACTGCAGCGGACCAACCAGTCCCCTCTCGGGATGGTTCCAGCGGATCAGCGCCTCGACCCCCGTGATTGCTCCGGTCTTAAGATCGATTTTAGGCTGGTAGTGCATGACAAACTCATCCTTTTCCAGCGCGCACCGCAAATCTCCTTCGATCGATTGCCGTTCCACAGCTCGGACATTCATGCCCTTCTCATAGAATTGATAATTGCTTCGGCCTTTTTCCTTAGCTTGGTACATGGCCAGATCTGCATTTCTGATCAGCAATTCCGCGCTCTGGCCGTCCTCCGGGTAGGTGGTCACGCCTATACTCCCCGTAATTCGTAGCGTGTTTTGCTCCATCTCGAACGGCGCGCTTAACGCACTCAGTATTTTCCCGGCTTTAACGCCCGCGTCACCCGCGTGCGCCACCTCCGAAAGTAGGATCACAAATTCATCGCCACCCAGGCGGCAGACCGTATCCGAAGTGCGCACCGCAGCGAGAAGACGCTTCGCCACTGCCTGAAGTAATCTGTCTCCGGTTGCATGACTCAACGAGTCATTGATGTGCTTGAATCCATCCAGATCCAGAAACAGCACTGCGATTCGGGAATCGTTACGACTGGCTGTGGCAATCGCCTGGGTGAGGCGATCCTGCAACAAGGTCCGGTTGGGCAAATTCGTGAGAGTGTCGTGCTGCGCCAAATGCGACATTTCCGCTCCCATGGCCCTCGCCACCGACACGTCGTGAAAAACGATCACCGCCCCCGTCGCCAAACCATGTTGGTCATGGATCGGAGCAGCAGAGTCTTCAATAGCAAATTCAGTTCCATCCCGTCGTATCAGAATGCAGTTCGGCGTAAGCTGAACGGTTCTGTTTTTCTTGATCGCCGCTCGCAATGGATTTACACAAGGCTCCCGCGTGCTGGCGTCGACGATTACAAATACCTCTTCGATGTCCTTGCCTGCGGCCTCTTCTCG
>DATHGV010000209.1:0-6743 GCA_035490135.1 Candidatus Methylomirabilota bacterium | reverse complement strand
TATTGATGACGGGTCCACAGACAGATCGCCTGAAATACTGAAATCTTACGGAAACAAGCTCACCGTTATTCAGCAACACAATCAGGGACCTGAGGTCGCTCGTAATACCGCAGCGGCTTCAGCCCAGGGTGAATATCTTGTGTACCTGGATAGCGACGACTTTTTTCTACCCTTCGCGCTGGAAACGTTTGATAAAGTCATCCGGGCCACGAATTCGCCGCCGCTGCTCTTGGGCAGCATATCGTTTTTTCGAGACGGCGAGCCCCCTCCACAGCCTGCGCCACCAGACACCATAGAAATTTATAAGTTTCGGAACTATGCCTCCAAGACAATGTCTCTCAGTTCTAACAGCACCATCGTGCGAAAGTCGGTTTTTGATGCCGTGGGTGGCGGGCGACGGGATACGACGCCGAAAACGTTTCAGGCCGACGACACCTATATTCAGCTTAGAGTCGGGGACTACAGTCCATTCGTGGTCATCAAAAAACCGTGCACCTCGGCCTACCGTCTCCACAGAGAAAATACCAGCAACGACATCGAAGCTACAGCTAACGGCATACTTCGACTCGTTGGATTAGATAAGCGTGGTGAATTTGGCAAACCAAGCTGGAACAGGTATGCCTTCCTGGGGGGAAGAGCTTTAGCCTTTGCTTACCGGGACTGCTGGCGCAATGGGCAGCGTAAATTAGCATTCCGGTTGATCCTCGGAGCTGGCTTTATGGTGCCCATCGCGATATGCAGCAGAATACTTCGCATTTTTCGGACCCCCCCGGAAGCAATAATTCTAAAGTAGAACCAAATTAGTTGTGCGGTTCCAATCCTCAACATTTCAACACCAAAGTTTCAAGTTGAAAACGCTTTGCATCGCACTCGAATAAAATGCATTCTTTGCATTAACTACACGTTCGGCAACGGCGACCTAATCGGGGGCGTAGGAATGGCAACGAAAAAGCCGCGAGCGATTTCGCGGCGCTCGTCTGCAAAGACGAGCGTCACCCAAAACGCGGAAGTGGAATTGAGCCGCGAAATTTGTGGAGTGCTCGATGTCGCAGAACAACGCGAGTGGCTGGTCACTAACGGCATTGGAGGATTCGCTTCGGGCACCGTGAGTGGCAATCTTACCCGTCGCTATCATGGCTTGCTGGTAGCGGCGATGCATCCGCCCGTTAGCCGCATGCAGCTTGTAGCGAAGCTCGACGAAACGGTTCGTTACGACGCCGTGGATTATGCGCTGGGCACGAATCGCTGGGCCAGCGAAGCGATTGAACCGCAGGGCTATGTGCATATCGAAAGTTTCTGGCTGGACGGAACTACGCCGGTTTGGCGGTTTGCCATTGGCGATGCACTTCTCGAGAAACGCGTTTGGATGTGCCACGGTGAGAACACTACGTATGTGCAGTACACGCTTTTACGCGGCAGCCAATCCATGGAACTGCAACTCAGAACTCTCATCAACTATCGCGATTTCCATTCCAATACTCACGCGGGCGATTGGCGCATGAAAATTGACGCGGTGAAGAGCGGCTTGCAGATCACCGCGTTCGAAGGCGCCATTCCTTTTTATCTGCTTGGCGCGGATGCCAAAGTCGAAGCACAGCATGAGTGGGCCCGCGATTATTTTCTGCCGCTCGAAAAATATCGCGGTCTCGACGATCGTGAAGATTACCTTTTGGCTGCGGTCTTTGGCGCCGCTCTACAACTGAATCAGAGTGTGACCATCGTTTTTTCTACCAATGCCAGCGCAGCGCTCGATGGCGATATAGCGCGCACCCAGAAGGCAAAGCGCGAAGCGGACCTGCTCGCGCAGTGGTCTTCCGCGGATGCGTCAGCCGCGTCTGCCGCACCCGACTGGGTCCGGCAACTCATTCTCGCCGCGGATCAATTTGTAGTGAAGCGTGAAGTGCCGGACGCCCCTAAAGATTCGGAAGGGAAATCCGTTATCGCCGGCTATCACTGGTTTGGCGATTGGGGCCGCGACACCATGATCGCGCTGCCTGGATTGACCTTGATAACCGGCCGGGCCGACATTGCCGAACAAATTTTGACGTCCTTCGCGCGGTACATCGACGGCGGCATGCTACCCAATAATTTTCCCGACGCAGGCGGGAAGCTCGAGTACAACACCGTCGACGCCGGACTGTGGTTCTTCGAGGCGGTTCGCCAATATTTTGCCGCTACGCAAGATGCCGAAACGCTGGCCAAGCTTTTTCCGGTGATGGCGCAAATGATCGATGCTCACGTGGCTGGCACGCGCTATCAAATTCATGTGGACCAGATCGATGGACTGCTTTACGCCGGCGAACCCGGCTTGCAGCTCACCTGGATGGATGCCAAAGTCGGCGATTGGGTAGTGACGCCACGAATCGGAAAGCCCGTGGAGATTAATGCGCTCTGGTTTAATGCGCTGGAAACCATGGCTGGTCTCGCTCCGGCCGCGAAACAATCTGCTGAGCCGTTCGCAAAATTAGCGGAACGCGCAAAACAAAGCTTCGCCAAATTCTGGAACAACTCTGGCGGATATTGTTATGACGTCATCGACGCGCCGGGAATTGGAAATGATGCCGCTCTTCGGCCAAATCAGATTTTTGCAGTTTCTTTGCCGCAAAGCCCGCTGCCCGCGGAACAACAAAAAGCGGTTGTCGATATTTGTGCCCGGAGACTTCTTACTTCGTACGGACTGCGCAGTCTCGCGCAAAGCGAATCCGGCTACCAGGGGCATTACGGCGGCGGCGTTCGGGAGCGTGACGGCGCGTATCACCAGGGCACCGTGTGGGGTTGGCTGCTCGGCCCATTTGTGTTGGCGCATCTTCGTGTGTACGCGGATCGCGCTGCGGCGATGAGTTTTCTTGAACCGCTCGGTAAACAAATTCATTCGCACGGCTTGGGCACACTCAGCGAGATTTTCGATGGCGAAGCACCCTTCACTCCCCGCGGATGTATCGCGCAAGCCTGGACGGTTGCAGAAGTATTACGAGCATGGCGCGCTACGATAAGCTAAGCGAACACCAATGTTCGCGGCTAGCATCCGGCAATTCAAATCGTTAAAGGAAATATGATGAACAAAATGATCATTGCGGGATGTTTTCTGGCTTTGACGCTGGGATTTTCGTGCAGCGTACTTCCTCAGACGGCGCCGACATTCGTCGGCGTGCGTACATTTCTGAGCGCGCGATACGATCCCGACCTGGACCACCTGAAAGCTGACTTCGCCGTGCTGGGCGTACCTTTTGATGAAGGCACCTGGGGCCAGCCCGGCGAGCGCTACGGACCACGCGACATGCGCGAAAATTCTCAGGAATACGCGCACGATTTAACGGAAGGCTTTTACTACATCGACGGCGATCGCACCGTCTTGAAGGGCAAGCAATGGGTCGACGTTGGCGACGTGCTGATTTATCCCACCGTCCCCGTTGAGACTGACGCGAAAATCACCGAGGCAGTGAAGAAAATTCTCGCGAAGAAAGCTTTTCCAATTATTCTAGGCGGCGATCACAGCATTACGTTCCCGATCATTCGCGCTTATGAGATTCCGCTTACTGTCGTGCACATTGACGCGCATCTTGATACCTGGACGGGTGCAAAGGGCAATCTCGATCACGCCTCGTGGGTGCTGCGCGTGGCGAAGCTGCCCACCGTGAAGCACATCACGCAGATCGGCATGCGCGGGATCGCCAACGATCAGGAAGCGGCCGGCAATGCCAAGGCAATTCCTACTAAGGTGATCACGTCAGAAGAAATTCACCGTCGCGGAATTAGCGCGGCTGTCGAACAAATTCCGCAAAGCGAAAATATCTACATTACGTTTGACGTCGACTCCATGGATCCCACATTAGCGCCCGGAACTGGGACGCTCGAGCCAGGCGGCTTGAATTTCCAAGAGATCGACGAACTCATGAAACAAATTCCCAACAAGGGCAAATTGGTGGGACTCGACATCGTAGAAGTGAATCCGTATCGCGATCCGAGCGGGCGCACCGCGCAAACGGCGATCCGGTTAATGGTTGATCTGTTGGCCGCCGCATTTCACTAGCATGAGATAAAAAACGACAGTCAGCGATTCACGTCACGCGGAGTCGCGCTCCCGAACTTTGCCGTTGCGCGCGAAATCGATGAACTTCGAAACGTCGCCGTTATCCAGTCCGAGCTTCACATCAGGTCCATCCTGTAGACGGGCCTGCAAATATAAAAAAACTTGGCCAGAATACCGTTTTAGGGTGTCGGTTCTAATCGAAACAAGCTTGTGCCAGGAATCTAAAGTGGTTTGATTCGGTTAGCCGTGTGATTAGTGTGGCGCGGTGGAAGGGAGGCTCAATGAGCCTGAACGGGCGGCGCGCTTGGCCCCGAAGCCTTCTCTTATCAGGCTAAAGATAGCTCGCCGGTTTTCGGCGATGGTCTTGACCCAGGCGAAGCGTCCAAGTTGTGGAAAATAAATCCCGCGGAAACAAAGCCTGGAGATAAGAATGTTTACACGGTATCCCAGCGGCTTGTGAGCCACTGCTGCCAGCGCTTTTGCGATGGCCTCTGGGCTATACGATTTCGACCAGCCATACTTCACTTCGGCGTGCGCTTCGTCGATGGTCATCTTCAGCGGCGTGTGGGCCATGGCAAACGGGATGAATTCTTGCCAATGTTTCGGCCGGGTGAGCCTTCCTGCGGCCTCCAACCTTTTATACAGCGGCGTCGCCGGCAGCGGCGTCAGCAAGCCGAAAATAGGCAATCCTGGTGGCCAAGTGCGGATTTGCTGCAAGGTGCGCTCCGCCACTCCGGTGGTATCGTTGTCCATCCCGAAAATAAAAGAGGTAATCGCGAACACATTGCGGTCTGCAAGCCGCTGCAGCACGGCGGCATATTCGCCGGGCTTGTTGAAGCCTTTGTTCACGTCTTTCAGGTTGGCAGGATCGATGGACTCCATGCCGATAAAGATCCACTTGCCACCCGCGGCGGCAATGAGGTCGACGAGTTCTTCATCGCGCAGCAGGTTGGCGCTGATTTGCGCCACCCAATGCACTTGCGCCTCGGCGGCGATAATGTCGCGCAGCAGCGACTTGGTACGCTTGATGTTGATGGCAAAATTATCGTCGATGAAAAATACCGCGATCTGGCCGAGCTCTTTTTTCGCCCGCGCTTTCAGCATCAACAGCTCATTCACCACGCTTTCGTTGGTGCGAAAGCGAATGGAGTCCCCAAAAAAGCCTGTCACCGTGCAAAACTCACAGCCGTAAGGACAGCCGCGCCCCGACTCCACCGGGATGATGCGAAATGTTCCCCACCCGGCGCCAATTTTTTGCAGCATGGATTTAAAAAACTTTGGGACGATATTGAATTGTTTCAGGTCGATGGTGTCCCAGGGGATTGGCGGGTAGGTTTGCAAGGAAGGCTTATGTTCCTGGCCAAAAGCATCGACCGGAGCGTAGACATCTTTCAGCGCGCCTCTTGCGGCATCGTCAACAATTCTGGGCCAGGTTTCGTCGGCTTCGCCGAGCGCCACGGCATCCGCATGGCGCGGTCCGCCGTCTCTGCCAAGGGCCTCGTCGGCCATTTCCGTGACGTGCGGCCCACCCATAACCACCGGCACACCGACAGCGCGAATCGCATCGGCTATGCGATAGGCCTTGGCGATCATTCGCGTCATCGCTCCGATGCCCACCAGACCGATTTTTTCGGCGATCACGAATTTCGCGATGGCCTCTTCGTCCATGGGCTGAGCATTGCCGTCAATCAGCACCACCTCATGCCCGGCAGGGGTTAGTGCCTGCAGCAGGAACATCCAGAGGTGCGGCATGAAATTGCGCGTAACCCCGTTGTCGGGGTTATAAAGCAAGATTCTCATAGTCTTTTCTTTGTCTCGAAGTGCGTGTGACCCAAATGGAGAGGCTAGGGGGCCTACAAATAAAAACTAGCATCCAGGCAACGGGCAAAACTGTGCAAAAAGGGACACTTTCCAGGTTGGCCTGAAATTGGAAACCCATCCGCTTTACACCTGTAAGCGGCCACCATATAGTTCAGTGGCTCGCTAACCCCGCGATGAAACGCGCCCACACTCTAAGTCTCCTCGCACTGTTTTGTGTGGTGTTTGCATTTGCCTGTGCGGCGGCCGCTGAAGACATCAAGAAAATTCATCCTACCGGCTATGTCACGGACCTTGCCGACGCTATCCAACCGGACACCAAGACTCGACTCGAAGCGCTGTGTACCGAGCTGGAGCAAAAAACGGGCGCGCAAATGGCGATTGTTACCGTGCATTCGCTGGAGGGGCAAAGCATCGAGAATTATGCGGTGGACCTTTATAAGCAGCTGGGCGTGGGGAGCAAGAAGGATAATCGCGGCGTCCTCTTGCTGGTTTCGCCGGACGAGCGCAAATACCGGATTGAGGTCGGTTACGGATTGGAACCGGTAATCAATGATGCGCGTGCCGGGGACACCGGTCGCGCGATGGTTCCGTTCCTGCGTCGCGGTGATTTCAGCAGCGCGATCGAAACCGCCGCGTGGCGACTCGCCAAATATATCGCGGACGATCGCGGAGTAACCCTGAGCGGCCAGCCGCCGGTGCGCCAGGTCCAGCGTCGTGATGACCGTTCCCGCGGCGGAAATCGCTTCTGGCTGATCATCGTAATCTTCCTGTTCATCTGGTTCATGAGTCGAGCGTCAGGCGGGGGGCGAGGCGGCGGCAGTGGTTGGTGGATTTGGCCGCTATTGGGCGGATGGGGTGGCGGCGGGCGAGGCAGCGGCTGGGGCGGCGGCGG
>DATHGV010000208.1:0-2291 GCA_035490135.1 Candidatus Methylomirabilota bacterium | reverse complement strand
ACTCAGATAATAGAGGTCCGTTCGACTTACAGAAAGTACCGCCGCTTTTTAGGGGGTAGCGATGCTCCCTTCCAATTTCCAGGAGCGCGTCCGCGATGTCGTTGCAACGAGAACCCCCCTGGCATTTATCTCGGAGCATCTCCAACTTAAGAATCGCGTGCTTAAGAATCGAGTGCACGTCTGGAAAGTGATGAGTCATGCGGCCCTGCGTTCCCAGAAGTCCTGAAAGCGACCACTGAGCTTGGCACAGCGGAGAGCGATGATGGCGTTGGATCCGTGAACGGTCCAGTGCATTCCTGCGCGTTTGAGCCGCGTGCCGATGGCCACCTTGCACCCGGCCTCCACAACGCCGGTGGAAGTACACAAGCCTCGCGCATGGAACTGCGGATAGCGCATGCGGTGTCGGTTGGTCTGGAAATAGTGGAGACAGCGACGCGCGTCCTCGGAGTGGCACACCTGGCGACGGATGGCGGTGAGTAGCGCCCGGAATTTTCCGGTGTCGAGTTCTTCCTTCCGGCGTTCCGCCCATTGAGCAGCCCGTGGGGCGGTGGGACCATAAAGAGCTTTCCCGAGATCACTCAAGTGCTGCTTGGCGTGAAAGCGGTCAACGATCTGGGTAGCATCCGGAAACTGATCGTCGGCGATGTTCCAAATCCAAACGGCTCCGTCCCCGAGCACGATCCTGCGTGGCGCCTGGCAGAAGCGGCGGCGCGTGGCCTCCCGCCAGACGCGCTGGGCAAAGGGAGAACGTTCGGCGGCGGTATCCAATGCAGAAGCACTTTCTAGAGCGGCCGAATAAGTGACCGACCCTTCATCGCGGATGGGCATACCTTCCTCATCCCGCGATTCCGCACTCCAAATGGTACAAAGTTTCACCTCGCCGGTCTTGGCCGATCCGTCCGGTTGTTTGCCAGTGCGTCCCACGAGTTCCTCGGCGCGTAAAGGAATCCCTGTTCCGTCCATGCCGAGATACAAGGTCTGCGGTAGAGAAAGAGAATCGAGAGGTTCGGTGTGCGCGCGTTCATCTTCGGCGATCTCTTTTCCCAGAGCTTCTGCGGTTCTCTCCACCTGCTTGGCGTCCACGGCCACGCCTGCCAGTTCGGTCAACAGTTCACTTCCTTCCTGGAAACTTACCAAAGCGCCCACGGTCCCGGTCATGCGCGTGAGCGCCGGAGAGAGCGAGGTATTTTCTATGCCCAGGTGCTGATCGCGAGGACAGTAGCCGTGGCCGCAGGAGGCGCAGTGATAGTAGGCGCGCTCCAGTCGTAGGGGACCGAGGACACTCTGCACCTGTTTGGTCCGGCGCCCGGCAAATCGCGCTGGCTGCCCACATCCACAACAAGTTCGTGAGCCTCGCTCGTCGCTGGTATCGGCATTGAGACGTTGCTCGACTGCAGCTCCTGCCAGTTGCAGGACGTGTTGCCGCACGGCGAGCTCCAGCGCTTCCAGATCCAGGTCTTCCACCGCCTGACGACCGAGAAGCGTCTCAATCTCCTGAACGACGTCGCTGGCCAATAGATCGGCGAAGAGGTTTTTTTTTAGCTCGACTCGCGGGGGCGCCCTGCAAATCCCGCACCTGGGCGGAACAGAGCTGCTCGCTTACGACGATCAATTCCCGTACCAGGTTCCGGAAACGGCGGTATTCGGCGATCTGCGCTTTGGCACGTTCGACGGCAAGGCCTTGGGGAATAACCTGGGTGACCGTCTTTCCGCCAACCCGATGAGTCAGTGAATAAGACGGACCATGTCCCGGGGAGTCCTTCTGGGCGCAGTGGCAGTTCGGCTTGCCACACTTACGGAAACGCGCGGTCAGAAAGCCGGGACGCAGGTCCTCGACGCGGGCCAGACTGGCCGCGAGCTGCTCGCGTCGATCTCGCAATGCCTGTAAGGAAATGGTCATGGGAGCCTCCTATCTGACAGACATTATAGACTGTCAGACAAGAAAACAAAACCCCAGCCAAACCTTATCAAACTTCGGAGTGAATTTTCATGACGTGCTCCCCGCGGCGTCTGAAACTTTGCCATTGCTCTCCGCAAGAGACTAAAATCCAGCAAACTCCTAAAAACAGGTCCTAGTTTCATCTCCAAATCGCGTCAATGTTGACAGTAGTGTTCGCATTTAGGGACACACTATCCTCAAGACGAATATCTCGATGCCGCCGTTTCCACGGTTCATTAGGAGGGTTTCCGAATGCTGCGCGCGCAATCACATCTCGTTCCCGACTCAAATTCGACAGAAGTTTGATAGAGCTTATTTATCTGTTTCAAGCACAACGTAGTGAAGAGTACCC
>DATHGV010000207.1:0-3226 GCA_035490135.1 Candidatus Methylomirabilota bacterium | reverse complement strand
GCAAGCCGGTAGTCGGCTTCTCAATAGAAGGCCACGGCGACATCAACACCATCGCCGCCGCTTCGCGCAAAGCGCAGGAATTTGTGCAGTGGGCTTCCGAAAAACAACGGGAATCCTGCCCTATCAAGGAACTTTTCGTTTCGACCAAGTGCGGCGAAAGCGACACCACCTCGGGACTCGCTTCCTGTCCCACGGTGGGGAATCTCATCGACAAACTCGATCCGCTCGGCGCTACCACCTGTTTTGGCGAAACTTCGGAATTAACCGGCGCGGAAATCGTCTGCGCCGGCCGCGCCGCGACTCCCGAAGTGAAAGAACGATTCATGAAAGTGTTTAACGCCTATCAAGAGGTAATCGACCGCCACAAAACCAGCGACCTTTCCGAATCTCAACCCACCAAAGGAAATATTGCCGGCGGTTTAACTACCATCGAAGAAAAAGCTTTTGGCAACTTACAGAAAATCGGCCGCAAGACAAAATTTATCGACGTGCTGAAACCCGCCGAATCCCCTGCCAAGGGTCCCGGTCTCTATTACATGGACACTTCTTCCGCCGCGGCGGAGTGCGTCACGCTGCAAGCGGCCGCCGGATTTGTGGTCCACCTCTTCCCCACCGGTCAGGGAAACGTGATCGGCAATCCCATCGAGCCGATCATTAAACTCACTGCCAATCCCAAGACCGCGCGCACCATGATCGAGCACATTGATCTCGATGTCTCCGGCATACTTCGCCGCGAAATGTCGCTCGACGAGGCCGGCGATCGACTGATCGATATCATGATTAGAACTTGCAATGGCCGTCTGACCTGCTCCGAAGCTTTGGGTCACCGCGAATTTGTGATGACCAAGCTGTATCAAAGCGCCTGATCTCCCGAAACTTTTCGTGGCAACTTTCGTAATCGTGAGGGGAAGGAAATAGATGAAATATTGCCGTTTCACTTACAAGGGCAGCGCGCGATACGGTCTCGTTGAATCTTCCAAGGGCGTCGAGCACATCACGCACTTGTTGTCGACCCCGCCGGAACAAGTAGGAAAGCTAAAATCAGTGCCCACGGAACAGATTGACCCGCTGCTTTTCTTGGAAGCCGCACTGCTCGTCCCGGTGCAACCTTCCAAAATCGTTTGCGTCGGCCGCAACTATCGCGGCCACGCCGCCGAAATGGGCTCCGAAGTCCCTAAAGAACCACTACTTTTTTTCAAACCGCCCTCTTCCCTACTAGACCCCGGCCACGACATTCGCCGCCCATCCATTTCCGAGCGCGTCGATCACGAAGGCGAGCTTGGCGTGGTTATCGCCAAGCGCTGTTACAAATTGCCGCCCAATGAAGAGGTGCATCCTTACATTCTTGGCTACACTGCGGTCAACGATGTGAGCGCCCGCGATTTTCAAAAAAAAGATAATCAGTGGGCGCGTGCCAAAGGCTTCGATACATTTTGCCCCGTGGGCCCGCTGGTCACTGACAACCTCGATCCGTGGAAGGGCGTGAGTGTCTCCTCCCACGTGAATGGCCAGGTCCGCCAGCAGGGCAACACCCGCGACTTTGTATTTCCCCTCGATGCCCTCATCCACTACATCTCCAACATCATGACCCTGATGCCCGGCGATTTGATCTGCACCGGCACGCCCGAAGGCGTCGGCCCTCTGGTGCACGGCGATGTAGTAGAAATCTCCGTCGAAGGCGTAGGAACGCTGCGCAACTCCGTCGTGAGCGACTAATCGCTTTTACTACTTAATAAAATTTTCAAAGTAAACTTAGACGGAGGGTTCCGCAGGCTCGTTTTTTAGCCTGGGTCTTGGTGTTGCATTTCTGACGCTACAACTTTCAACTGTGCCCCAATATAAGCTGGCTCGCGCATCACGAGCGCATTCCGCTCATCCGCAACAAATTCTACGCGCGACTACTTCGCTGGCTCTCCCAGAATGGTCGTCTGGAAACTTATCACCATCAACCATTGGCCATTTTTCTTCAGCCATACGCGAGTAACACGCACCGGCTTGCCGTGATACGGCTGATGCAGGCAAGTCATCACGATGGTGTTCCCGAAATCAAACATCTGCGCGGAAACCAGTGGCGCCGGCGCCGATGGATACCCCGTTTGTTTCTGCAAATTCAGTGTGGCGATGCGGTCAGCTTTAAACACCGGATGATCGCTGCTGGAGCTGACGGTGACAAAGCTGTCATCCACGTGCGGCGCCCACGCTGACGCATCATGATTGGTCACGCCGGTTTCGAGCGCCTGCCACGAGGCAATCACCGCTTGCTCTGATTCGTTTTTGGGCTGAAAGGGCACCGTCTTACAAGGATTCTGGCAATCCTTGACGCCCGTCCCGGACTGCGATTGCGCTGTCTCCGCCTGCGAAACCTCGTGATACACCAGCAACCGCCAATTCGTTCCGCGCTTAACCCACACGCGCAGCACGTGGATTTTGTCACGCGCGCTCATAATCGCCACGACCTGGCCATAATCGCGATGTTCTATTTCCGCTGCGTTTTCATCCCCCATGGACGACGTGGGCACTGATTTAAGCACCTCAGCTCGCGTGATCGTTTTCCCCGCCGCATTCGTCCAGCTGAAGTCCGCATCAAGCCACTTGCCCAACTCTTCGCCGTCCTGTTTCGCCACCGCCTGCACGAACGCATGGTCCGCCTGTGACACCGCTGTATCCCCACCCTCAGCCCATGCAGCCTTAGCCAAAAACAAGCCACACCACACCACAACAACGGCAAATATCGAGAAACGCCTCATCTTTTTGATCCTCCAAAGATCTTCGAGACACCCGATAACACTAAAGAGGGGCCGGACGAGTATCCGGCCCCTCTTCATTTTCCAGTTAAAGCTTGCGAACTAGAAAATAATCTTTAAGCCCAACTGAATCGCGCGCGCACTGCCCGACCCGAGTACGGGGTTGAAGGCGGCGTTGTCCGGTGTTGCGCAGCCGCAGCCGAACGAACCCGGCTGCGATGGATCGGCGAAGGCCCCTTGGCCGTAGGTGCTGGTGGCGCCCCAGGGATTGGCGAAATTGGGGTGATTGAAAAGGTTAAAGGTTTCCACGCGGAACTGCGCCCTGATTCTTTCCCCCAACCTAAAGGTCTTGGCAACAGAAAGGTCCACGTTGTGGAAACCGGTATCGCGGAAGATGTTGCGACCCATGGTGCCAAACTTACCGATTCCGTTTGGAATCAGGATGGAACCGCCAACGGCATAGCAGCCGGCAGAGGTGAGCG
>DATHGV010000206.1:0-5344 GCA_035490135.1 Candidatus Methylomirabilota bacterium | reverse complement strand
TTGCAGGTGAATGATCTGGAGTTGGATCGGATCTCGCATGGGGTGCAGCGGCAGGGCCGGCAAATCGATTTGAGTCCGAAGGAATTTTGTTTGCTGGAACTTTTGATGAGGCACGTGGGTCAGCCTGTGTCGCGTTCCGCTATCGTGGAGCAAGTGTGGAAGTTGAACTGTGACACGATGACTAATGTGGTGGATGTGTATATCAATTATCTTAGGCGGAGAGTCGATGTGGGATTTGAGATCCCGTTGATTCGGACTGTTCGAGGGGTGGGGTATCAGATTGGGGCGAGTTTTGCGGGGTGTGATTAAAAAATTGGTTCAGTAAAAAAAGGTATGGCGGAAGGGGATTGCCCTTCCGCCATTTTGATTTGTTGGGGGTGGATTAATTCTTGGGCTTCTGGACTGCGTCGGGAGTTAGAAGCATGGCTGTGCCTCCACCGGTGCTGCTGGCGGAGCGGCCTTCCAGTTCGAGTGAGAGGAGGCCTTCTGTTGCGGAGGCGGCTACCAGCCCTCCGTTGCGGCGGACGCGCACCACTGGGAAGAAGCCGTCGGCTAGCGGATCGTCTACGCGCTTCCATGTTTTGCCGGAGTCGAAGGAAGCCAGCAAGCCATGCTTTTGTAGCGCCACGACCATCGCGTTGCCGCTTCCGGCTACGTCCTGGAATTGCAGTTCGCGTACGTCTGCACGGTTCCAGTTGCGTCCGGCGTCATGCGAGGTGTAAAGGCCCATGTTGGAGGTGATGTACAGGTTCGAATCGTCCACGCGGTGGAGTCGCAAATTGCCGGCAGAGGCGAAGGACAAATCCTTGCTCTCCCAGTGTGCACCGCCATCCGCGGAGTAAAGCAGGTTGCGTTGCGAGATGGCCCAAATCTGCGTGCCATCCAAAGTGGCTTCGAGCGAAGTTGCGGGCTGCTTCAAGGATGGCTCGGAACCGGCGTTTTTCCAGCTGATGCCGTGGTCCTTGGAAACGAGGATTCCGCCGGCGGTGGCCGCGAACCAAGCTTCTTTACCGAAGGTCATGTCGTTAACTTGCACGGCAACGAAGGTGGTTGGTTTCTTGGAAGTCGGGCGGCGTGCCGCAGTGGTCGCGGTGGTCTTCTTAACCGGAGCGCCCTTCTTGCCTTTGGTTGCTGAGGAGGTCGCGGCTACAGGAGTTGCTTCTGGAATGTAGAGACCGGTTTTCACCCACTTTTTGTTGGTCTCGTCATACTTCATCCAGCCGCCGTTGTTCAAGGAAGCCCACCACGTGCCGGGGGCCGCGTAAACATGCTTGAGATCGGTGCGCTTGAGTCCCGGTCCCAATGCGGACCAAGTGTTGCCGCCGTCCTGAGTGGCCAAAAACGCATCGGTGTCAAAGGTGAGAACAACCAAAGCGCGTGCCTGATTTTCATTATCGATGGCTACGTCAAGAATGTGCTGATGTTGGAAACCGGCGTTCGAAGAAGTAAAGGTTGCGCCGCCGTTTTCGCTGATCTGTACGCCTTGGCGTTCCGTGCCGATAATCAAACGGTCGGAATGATTCGGGTCGATAACGATGGCGTTGATAACCCAATCGCCGGGAGTGATGCGCTTAAAGTCACTCTCGTTGGTAGTCTTCCACAAGCCGCTGGTGGTACCAGCGTAGAGCGTTTGCGGGTTTTGGGGATCCTGGCGAATCAACTGCGTTCTACGAAACACGAAAGGAATGCCTTTGTACTTGGTCCAGTTCTGCGCGCCGTTCACGCTGTGATAAATGCCGGAGCAAGCAGTGGCGTGTACATTTTCCGGATTGGTGGGATCGACGACGATGCTCATGACGTCGGAATCATCGATCATGCCGGCTTTAATCGGGAACCAGTCTTTGCCGCCGTTGGTGGTTTTCCATGGCAAGTGGTAGGTTCCGGCATAAATGGTGTTTTCGTCGCGAGGATCGAAAGCCACAGAATCAAAATTGCGAAGGTCTTCGTGCTTCGCAGGAGTGATCAGGGTCCAGTTTGCGCCGTCATCGGTGGAGCGGTAAACACCGGTCAATGATCCGGCTACCAAAATTTTAGGATTCGTCGGAGCTTGCGCGAGAGCGCGAACGGTTTCGTGGGCGAGACCAATTACATGCCACGAGTGGCCTGCGTCATCGCTGCGATAAACACCGCCGCCACCGGAATACAACGTCCAGGTGCTGGCGTAAAGACGATTAGAATCGCGAGGGTCGACGAGGATGTGGGTAATGACGTCGTCCTGGCCAGTGCCGATGCGGCTGATCAATCGCCAATTCGCGCCTTCATCGTTGGAAAAGAAAACATGGCCGTCGGAAGTACCGAGGTACATTTTCTTAATATTGTGGGAATCGGCTTCGAGGGATATAACTGTTCCGCCTGGAGGGCCAACCTGACGCCAGGTTTGCGCCGGCGATGAAACCGCGGCAGCCAATCCGATCGTTGCGACTGCCATGGATCCGAACCATTTTGCGTTCATATGAATTCTATTCTCCCAGACCGCGTATGCACTCACAATCCCCGAGTTTACGGAGGGTGCGGGAGAAAATCGCCTGCTCTACAGGACAGATTAAGGGCTAGTTACGCATTGGCAATGTACTAGTACAGTCCGCGGACCCACTGGGGACGTCGGGCGCAGCATCTAACCTTTAGTATATAGGCATTATGAGGAGGATCGTGACAAGGGCAACTTATTTCCTGCGACTGGGTTATATCTGCTGGGAGAACTACCTCAGGGTAGACTCCGGCCTGCCGGGACCAATCGCCCGGCCTAGATAGGGGAACCATATGTCGGAACATATGACGAAGACCACATTCGGTGGCAAAGGCAGACTCGGCTTGGCGCTGTGTCTGACCGGTCTTCTTTCTTTTACGACTTTAATGACGGCAACGGCGGTGCGAGCGCAAGACGACGGTCGTCCCGCCGACAACCCCATCGGTGGTCCCGATGGGACCACGCCGCAAAGCCCGAGCGACGATCCGCGCTACAACAATCCTAATGGCGGCGATCCTCGGTACAATTCTGGAGACCCTCGCTACAACAATAATTCCAACGGGAACAATGCCGGTCGCGGCGATGATCCACGTTATGCCAATTCTCAGGCTAACGAAGATGGCGGTTCACCCGATGCGCAGGATCCGCCGTCGCGCGTTGCCAGACTGAGCTACCTTGATGGCTCTGTTTCCTTTCAGGCTGGCGGCAGCGGAGACTGGGGAAATGCGGCCAAGAATCGGCCGGTTACCATTGGCGATAAAATCTGGGTGGACAAAGATTCCCGCGCGGAGTTGCAGGCGGGACAAGCTTCGATTCATCTGGGCACGATGACGGCGCTTTCGTTTTTGAATCTGGATCAAAACATCACGCAGATGCGCCTGGCGGAAGGCAGCATTAGTTTCCGCGTGCGCGAGTTGCGCGAAGGCGACACTTATGAAGTGGACACGCCGAACGTGGCATTTACCGTGCGCCAAGCCGGCGCGTTTCGCATCGACGTGAACGAAAATGGCGATGGCACGCTCGTGACGGTGATTCGCGGAGAAGGCGAAGTTACCGCGAGCGGCAAGAGCCACGTGGTGCGTTCAGGCGAGCTTGCTGAATTCAACGGCACAGATTCCGACATTGATTATCACACTGACCGCGCGCCGCAACCGGACGATTTCGATCGCTGGGCTGCGGACCGTGACCGCAAAGAAGAAAATTCAGTTTCTGCGCGCTACGTATCGCGGGACACGGTGGGTTATTCGGACCTGGACGACAACGGAACATGGTCGCAAGAGCCTAACTACGGACCAGTGTGGTATCCCAACAGCGTCGCTGTTGGGTGGGCTCCTTACAGTTCCGGATATTGGAGCTATGTTGGACCTTGGGGCTGGACATGGGTTGACTACGCGCCTTGGGGATTTGCGCCATTTCACTACGGACGCTGGAATTATTTTGGCGGCCGGTGGGGTTGGTGCCCAGGACCGATTGGGTATTATCCAGTGTACGGACCGGCTTTCGTTGGATTCCTTGGCGGCGGTTTCGGATTTGGCTTCGGAGTTGGTATTGGAGTGGGCTGGTTTCCGCTGGGTTTTGGTGAAGTGTTTCATCCGTGGTATGGGTACCGCGCAGGTGGCGCGTACATCCGCAACATAAATATTCACAACACGTATATCCGCAACGTGAACAACGTGAACTTCAACGGCGTGAATCGGAGCTATGCATACGCGCATAATCCCGCGGCGGTGACGGCGACTACGCGAGCTGGCTTTGTGGGCGGTCAGGCAGTGAATCGTGGAGCGACACCGGTGACCGCGGCATCGTTGCGCGGCGCACAGGTCACCAATCATTTGAATATGACTCCGACGAGAGCGAGTTATACGGGAGCTGCAAATGCTCGCAGTGGTGGCCGCGTAGCAACGCCTCCAGCTTCAGTGCAGAACCGAGCGGTGATTGCGCGCACGGCTCCAGCGACAGCGGCGTCACACATAGCGGTGCGAACAGTCGGAAACTCTGGCTATAACGGCGGACGTAACAATACATACGGGGGAAACCGCAGCGTTGGCAACTCTGCTGGCTACGGTGGCAGGGCGAGTGCCAATTATGGTGGTCAGTCACCGAATCGTCCGAGTTATGCAGGCTCAGGCTCTGCGAATTCGCAGGGTGCCGCTCGGTATAACCCTAACCGGCCACCTTCGGCAAACAGTGGCGGGTACAATACCCGCGGGGGTTCGCGTTCTTACTCCGCCCCAAGCCGCGGATATTCCGCTCCAAGCCGTACGTACTCGGCGCCGTCACACTCTTCGCCGTCGCCTAGCCATGGATCGTCTGGCGGGGCGCGGCCTTCAGGCGGCGGCGGTGGCGGAAGCAGAGGCGGATCAGGATCGCACGGCCGCTAAGGGCCAACCGCAGTTCCGCACGCAGGTTCAGGTACGAAATGAAAAAGGCCCGCTGTTCGAGCGGGCCTTTTTGTTGTACGCCGTGCATGTTCGGCAGCTAGCGGGTGAAAGTCCCGTCCCAACCTGATGGAGGTGAAGGGTAGCGAACCGCAAGGGCGTCACCGTGAGGTGGGGTCTGAAGGAAGCGTGGAGCAAAGATACGGGCTGATGGACAAGAATCGGATTTGAGGCCTACGGCGTCGGACGAGCGAGCAACTGATCGCGAAGTCCGTATCCATCAAGGACGCTGGTGGTAAATCCGACGGTCGCGTATCGAAAGCAGTCGAACTTATCGCGGGAGATCTGCTGCACGTCTCGGAATCGAGACTGAGGGTGGAGTAATTCACTCTGATCCTGCAGCAGAAGTCAGCAGCGGGCGTAGTACTCACGCGAGTGAGGAAGGCCCAAACAGTGAGAGCGAGTGGTAGAACATCGAACTCATGAGTGGCACTGCGCC
>DATHGV010000205.1:0-3019 GCA_035490135.1 Candidatus Methylomirabilota bacterium | reverse complement strand
AGCGCTAAATTTGTTGTCGGCGATTGGAATGACTTTGCCGAACCATTTCCGGAAAATTTCCGGATAATTCTTCAGTCCCTCTGTCGATCCGACGAAAATGACGCCCTGTTCGCCGACGGCTTTCTTGATGTTTGAATAGACGGCTTCGCTGTCGAACTGTGCCTCCACGCCGGCGAGAAATTTTCGCTCCTGCTCAGGAATACCGAGCCGCTCGAATGTGCGCTTAATGTCGTCCGGCACTTCCTCCCAACTGCGTTTCGTCTCGGTCCCGGGGGAGAGATAGTAACGGATTTTGTCGAAATCGATGGCTTCGAGATCCTTGCTCGCCCAATGCGTCGGGAGCGGTTTTTCCAGAAATGTTTTCAAGCCGCGCAAGCGGAACTCGCGCACCCAATCCGGGTCCTCTTTGACGTCCGAGATGTAGTGAACAGTCCGCTCGCTCAGTCCGGCGCCCGCATCGCGCACGTGAGCTTCCGGATAAAAGAAATCTCCTTTGCTTCTATCAATATTGACTGCAGAAGTTTCGGTTTTCATTGTGTATTTCCCCCTGTTTATCTAAACGCTGGTTCAACCGCCCCCTCCCGCGCCCAATCGTATCCTCTCTCTTCGAGCTCCAGAGCGAGTTCTTTTCTCCCGCTTCTAACCATTCGCCCTCCTACCATCACATGGACGTAATCGGGGACGATGTAGTTCAGGAGGCGCTGATAATGCGTGATTAACAATATGCCAAGATTGGGGCCGCGCAACGAATTCACCCCGTGCGCAACCGTTTTGAGCGCGTCGATATCAAGGCCGCTATCGGTTTCATCAAGGACGGCATATTTCGGCTCGAGCATCGCCAGTTGCAGAATTTCAGCGCGCTTCTTTTCGCCGCCGGAGAAACCCTCATTAACTGCCCGGGACGTAAACGACCGATCCATGCCGAGCAGCTCCATTTTTTCATAAAGCTTTGCGTAATAGTCGGTGGCTTCGAGTTCCTCGCCTTCCGGCAGACGCGATTGCAACGCTGCGCGGAGAAAATTAGCAATGGTTACCCCCGGAATTTCGCTCGGATACTGGAAGGCCAGGAACAGGCCGCGCCGCGCCCGTTCGTCTGGCTCAAGTTCAAGAAGATTCTCTCCGTCCATCAATACCCTGCCAGCGGTAACCTGATAGTCTGGGTGACCGGCAAGCACTTTGGCCAGGGTGCTTTTGCCTGAGCCATTTGGGCCCATAAGCGCGTGCACCTCACCCCGCGGCACGCGGAGCGTCAACCCGCGAACAATCCCCTGACCGTTCACGGCGATGTGCAGGTTCTCTATGTTCAATTCGTTCATAAGAGCGAACAACGAATATACGTCGGATCGGCAGATTTGCGAACGGTTGGCTCCTTCGAATCGCACTCTCTTTTCGTATCACAGGTTTCTGGGTCGGGAAGATTACGCCCCACGCGGTGATATAAGCCTAAGGTCCAATTCGCGGCTTGCACACGGGCCAGTAGACTGAGACACTCTCCCGACAATGCCGCGCTCATCAAGCGAGTTCGTAAATGTCGAACGCCCCAGGACGAACTCCCGGGTCTTTGCGTACACACGCTGGGATGTGATCCCAGTCGCGGCCGCCGTTTTACACTGCGCCTATTTCTTCGGCATGTTTTATCTGTTCCCGCGCGTACCGCTTTGGGTGATGTTCATCCTTGGGTTTGTTTATTCGGTGAGCATTTCCTGGAACATCAACGGGATATCCCACAACTTTATTCACAACCCGTACTTCCGTTCGCCGCTACTCAACCGTCTGTTTAGCATCATGGAATCGATCACGGTCGGGTTTAGCCAAATTTTTTACGAATGCATTCATATGCAGCATCACAAAGGCAACGCGGACCGCCCAGATGAGACAGGTGAAACTGTCGACTGGATTTCAATCTACAAACATGGTCACGACAGCGAAGCGGAGCACCCCTTCAAGTACACTTTCTTCAGCTTCTTTCGCGAAGATCCGAAAACGGTTTTCAAGGAATTGAAGCGCAAGGATCCGCGCGAAGCATTTTGGGGAGTCTTTGAGTTGGCCTCTTTCGTCACAACGTTCGTTGTCCTGGGCATTCTCAACTGGCGTTACATCTGTTTTCTTCTGCCGTTTTGGTACTTTGGCCACTGCCTCTCTTATTTGAACGGTTACTATCGACATTACGGCGGCAATCCCGACGAGCCGATTGCGTGGGGAGTGAGCACCTACGAAAAGCTCTACAACTGGACCTGGTTCTTCAACGGGTACCACGCGGAGCATCATTTCCGGCCGAAGGTGCATTGGACGCGGATGCAGACGCTTCGCGATCAGATTATCGAGCAGCAACGCGCCGCCGGAGTGAGGGTCATCAAGGTGCCACACGCTCTCGGCTTCCTTGAGCCTGATGCGGAGGCTGTCGAACGATCACGAGAACTCCAGTCCAAACCGGTTGGCTAACTTTGGCTACGCGGCGCCCGCGTAGTTTCAGGACCGCGGCTGCGGATTAGCGGAATTTAAGGCATCGGCTGCCAGAGCGGCAGATAATCACCCGGCGTGATGGATAAAGTGTTACTCGTGGTCGCCTCAACATTCGAAACGGTCACCGGAATTGTGTTAATCATTGCTCCAACAATGACTAAATTCTTGTTAGGCACGAATATTTCCAGTGCGGCGATCGCAATTGTCCGGATGGCCGGTTTTGGGTTGTTATTATTAGGGATCGCTTGCTGGCCGCGCGTTGAAGGAAACGTCCAGCGCCTCCTAGCGATGTTCATCTACAATGTATTGACGACTGTTTACCTTGGATACCTACGCTTTAGCAGTGAATCAGTCGGGGTACTTTTGCTGCCAGCCATTGCAGTTCACGCTATCCTGGCAATTCTCTTTATCGGGGTCTGGCTCAAACATCTAACCACATGAACGACTTGCCAGAACCCTGCGATGAACACTGAAATCATATCGCTCATCACAGTCGGCTGTGTCGTAGGCGCCGTCTTCATTGGAAGGATGCTGAACCGCCTTCTGCCCGGTGCAA
>DATHGV010000204.1:0-4829 GCA_035490135.1 Candidatus Methylomirabilota bacterium | reverse complement strand
ACGCAAGAAAGTACAGAGGTTTAGCGTTAAATGCAACGCGGACTTTGCGGAGCCCCAGTTGTGTTGACGTGCCCGGCATGAAAGGGTCCAGCTGGAGTGAGAGACAGCAGACGAAGCGGTTACGAAAACTTGTTTTGCTTGGGGGCGTCGATAAAAGTAAACATTTCAATAGATTCTGGCCTTCGAAAGCAGCGGGTCCACCTCCAGGAACGCCTGCTGATGCTAAGGGGCGGCTGCGCACTCGTCTTCTGCAGGTAATGGTAAAAGATGCCGGAGAATGGAAGATAGCCGTTTATCACAATGTGGACATCAAGCCGGGTGTGACTGCGCAGGAACCAGAATAAGCGCTCCCAGACAGCAGAGGTTGGAGCTTGCGGTACGGCTTTTCTGTTACTACGACTCACGTATAGCTATGGCGATCCCTAGCGGATAGTTGGCAAGAACGAAGCCGCTTGCCGTAAGAGCGCCCTGAACGTGTCCTCGTCGATGTCGGAGGCTTTGCGCACCTTGATATGCCGCACGTACTGGCCCTTGCCTTCGAGGATCCGCTGCGGATCCTTCAAGCCGGAGCCGCGGAAGAAGCCAAACTGGACGTAGTCCCGAGCCGAGTAAACGTAGGCGACCGGCACTTTCCCCAATACCCAGCAGCCGTTGCCCCACTTCACCGATTCTTGGAGTCCGGGCGCGACGCGCTTCACGAACGTGCGCAATGTCCGGATTATTGAGCGGTTCTTAGGCGACTGGTCAGCGAAGTATTCATCGAAGCTAGCGTACTTTTTCATCTTCATCGGTCACCTCAGATGCTAGGTCAGCTTGCCGGAATGCTAAGCAGTGTTTGTCGACATAACGCTCGGCACACGGGCCAAGAGTCTGCTCGCCAGTGCCTTCTAAGGCGAACGATTTCTCAGCACGGTTCAATCGGAACAGCGCAACTCCAGAGACCACGAAACAAGCTGCCGAGAGGAAGAGATCCAGCCAAGGCGCAGCGCTTTACGAATTGCCTCCGAACTGTCGGCAACCCTTACCTTGGGATTACTTCAGGGTTGCCCGTGATCCGACCAGAATCGGGTCCCGATGAGCCAGAATCTAAATTGAAGATCGATTCTTGGGAGTCTTGGACGCTTCGACTGGCGTCGAATGGTCAGACCGGACAGTAGGGGTCTCTACCCAGCATACAGGACGGATCACATCAGAACTTCTGCGAATCAAGCTGAAGCACCGATCGAAGGAGCACGTTCACGCCGTTGACGACATCCTGCGGCTGCGTAAACTCTTCCGGGGCATGGCTGATTCCCCCGACGCTCGGCACAAAGATCATTCCGATTGGAGCCAAGCGTCCGATGCTTTGAGCATCTTGAGTGGCCCCACTCTGGACCAATTTCGTGGTCAGGCCCAACTGGTCTGCCGAATCTGCAATAATCTTCTGCAAGCGCGGGTCGGTCAATGCTGGCCGGTCGGCAACAATCTCCTGGAAGCTGAATTTCGTGCCGCTGACTTGTGCGATCTGATCGGCGTCGTTATGGATCCTATCAAACACCATATTGATGCGTGCCTCGTCTAAGTCTCGTACGTCCAGACCGAGAATCACCTTTCCCGGCACTACGTTGTAAGCGCCAGGTATTGCTTGAATCCGGCCCACGGTGGCCACTTGGTGGCCGGGGATGCTGGTTACCTCACGGTTCACCGCTTCAATGAATCTCGCCGCCGCGAGCAAGGCGTCGTGCCGTTGGTCCATCGGAGTCGTGCCTGCATGATTCGCTGTGCCTTCGATCGTTACATCCCAGCGATGATTTCCGACGATTCCCTCCACGACCCCGATATTTATCTTTTCCGCGCTGAGGCTGCCGCCCTGCTGGATATGCAACTCGAGGTAAGCAAATATATCCGCGGACTTGCGGCGGACATCGGCCAAATGAGCAGGGTCGCCACCAATGAACGTAATGCCTTCACGAAGAGTCTTACCGCTGCGGGTGGTCTGATTCAGTTCTTCTTCGCGTAATTCGCCCGAGATCGCACGGCTCCCCTTCAACCCGCCTTCCTCATTCTGGAAAATCAGGACTTCCAGAGGATGCTGTAGTGTGACGTGGCCCTCATTCAAGGTCTGTGCAACCTCGATCGCGCCGAGGGAACCAACTATTCCATCGTAGTTACCACCTTGGGGTACCGAGTCGACATGCGAGCCTATTATCATCACCGGCAATCCGGGGCCAGTGCCTGCCCGGCGGCCGGATATGTTGCCTGCCGAGTCAATGCTTGTGGTAAGCCCGGCAGCGCGCATCAAGCCAATTATGAACTCTCTGCCCCGGCGATCAGCTTCGCTGTAGGCAACACGACTGATACCGCCCGCAGGATCCTTCCCGATGTCACCCATCGCGTTCAAGTGCTCCATCATGCGGTCGCCATTGACGAGAGGACCAGACTGTGAGCGGAGCACTGGCGATGGAATCGTTGCTACCGTGAGAAATAGCAATACCTTGAGACGGCATGCACGGTAGTTCATGGCTGAGCAACCTATCATTCGTTTAGGGTCTGTACAAGGGGATCCGGAAAAACCGACATTGGGAACTGCCAGGACGCGCGGTCGGTGTCACTACCGGCCTCACCAGTACGTGTTTATCCGCCCAGTGGTTGGGAAGGATTCTCCTGCAAAGCCAGCTAACCGATGTTGAAACGAAGCCCCTGTCGCATTCGGTGATAACATGCCTCCGCGACAGGTGAACCATGCACCAACAATTTCGCTCACTCGCGGGCGCGGTCATCTTTGTTCTTCTGCTTTCCCCTCTCGACAGCGTCGTTCAGCAAATTCCCGATCGGCTGGAACCCATGGATGTTTTCCGCGTTCAGGTTGCTTCTGATCCGCAAATCTCTCCCGACGGCAAGCATATCGTTTACGTCCGCCAGTCCGCCGACGTCGCTTCCGATCGCCGTCTCTCCAACCTCTGGATCGTTAATTTCGATGGCTCCGAACATCGTCCTCTCACCCCCGGCACTTATAGTGACTCTTCTCCGCGCTGGTCACCCGATGGCACTCGTGTTGCCTTCGTTTCTGACCGCGACGGCAAGTCTCAACTCTACGTTCGCTGGATGGATTCCGGCCAGACCGCCAAACTCACCGACGTCGAAAATGCTCCTGCTGGAATTTCCTGGGCTCCTGATGGAAAGCAGATCGCATTCACTTCGCTTGTGTCCTCCGCCCCACTGAAAATCGCCACGCTTCCCACCGCACCTGAGGGCGCCAAGTGGGCCGATGCACCGAAGGTTTATGAGGATCTCATCTACCGCTTCAACGGCCCTGGATACTTGAAACCCGGCTATTCGCAACTCTTCGTCGTTGCCGCCGATGGAGGCGCACCGCGTCAATTAACCACGGGCAATTTCCCCCACGGCCCGGGCGCCGGCGATTTTGGTGGCTCCTACGTGTCCTGGGCTCCTGATGGAAAGTCGCTCATCTTTTCCATGAATGGCACCGCGAACTATGAGTACGAACCTCTCCACACCGAACTCTTCGAAATCCGCGTCGCTGACGGCTCTCTTACGCAGCTAACCCATCGCAAGGGTCCCAACCAGTCTCCGGATATCTCCCCCGACGGCAAACTCATCGCCTACAGCGGCTTCGATGACCGTTACCAGGGCCATCAAACGACATATCTATACGTGGCCAATCGCGATGGCAGCAATCCCCACCCGGTCACTTCCAAACTCGATCGCGACGTGTCCGATCCCCGCTGGGCTGCCGACGGCAAAGGCATCTTCTTCGCCTATACCGATCAGGGCGACACCAAGCTCGCCTACTTGCCCATTGACGGTTCGACTAAGATTCTCGCCGAGCATATAAACGCGGGCGGCAATTTCAGCTGCGCCAAAAACAACTCCTTCGCTCTCCAATATGACACGCCCTCCGATCCGGGCGACGTCGCGGTCGCTTCTCTTGCTAATCCGAAACTCAATGTCCTCACTTCTCTCAATCGCGAACTCTTCACCGCCAAGAAACTCGGCGCCGTCGAAGAACTGTGGTACGACTCTTCCTTCGATAAACGTAAAATCGAGGGCTGGATCATCAAACCACCTAATTTTGATCCCAATAAGAAATATCCCTTGATCCTACAAATTCACGGTGGTCCCTTCTCGAACTACGGGGATCGATTCGACCTCAACGCGCAAATCTGGGCTGCCAAAGGCTACGTAATCCTCTACACCAACCCGCGGGGCAGCACCAGTTACGGCGAAGAATTTGCCAATCTCATCCACCACGCCTATCCGGGCAACGATTTCCAAGACCTTGACTCCGGCGTCGACTCGATTCTCGCCAAGGGTTACATCGACAAGGATAATTTGTTCGTCACAGGCGGTTCGGGCGGGGGTGTTCTTACTTGCTGGATGATCGATCACACCGATCGTTTCCGCGCTGCGGCGAGTCTTTATCCCGTCATCAACTGGTATAGCTGGGTCCTTACCTCCGACCTGCCGTCACTCGGTGCACAATATTGGTTCTCCGGCAATCCCTGGGATTACACCGAGGACTACATGAAGCGATCGGTCATTTCTCTGGTCAAAAACGTGAAGACGCCCACTTTGCTCATGACCGGCGAGGAAGACTTCCGCACTCCCATATCCGAAGCCGAGCAATACTACGCCGCCCTTAAACTCCTCAAAGTCGAATCTGCGCTGGTCCGCTTCCCTGGCGAACCGCACGGCCTCAGCCGCCGCCCGAGCCATCAAGTCGCCAAGGTCGTCTACACTCTCAACTGGTTCGACGCGCACCTCAAGAAACCCTGACCCTGTCTATCCGAGAAACTGCGACCTGGGAGGCCACAACTCGTGTTCCGAGT